>DYEN01000460.1 GCA_020725705.1 Anaerolinea sp. | reverse complement strand
GCGGCGAGCTGGTCGGCTATGGCGGTGGGCTGTGGCGCAAGGAGTGGCTGTTGGCGCATGAGGGGCGGCCCACGCAGCAGGCCCTCTTCTGATCGCGCTCTGATCGCGCTTTCCCGGCTTTTGCCCGCCGCTTGGCTGCCGCCGGGTTGGAGATCCTCCCGTCTCGCGCTACACTTGCGCTGCACGCTGCCCAGATCTCGTATCTGGGCGGCGGCGCCCTGACCCTGCAAGCGGAGTAAGGATCGATGCGCGCTCGATTTTCCCTGGTTTCTCTTGTCCTGCTCGCCGCGCTGGTCGCGGCCCTGGCGCTGGTCAGCCTGGCGCCGCCGGATGGCGCGCGGGCGGTCCAGCAGCCCACTCCGCCGCCGACCAACACGCCGCGCGTCGCCGCGCCGCCCACCAACACCCCCCGGGCGATCGCACCCGCGCAGCCGCCCGCGCCCAGCGCCACGCCGCTCCCGTCTGAGACACCCACGCCGACGGCAACCGAGCCGGTCTTCCTGCCCACGCCAACGCTCTATTACCCGCCGGACGTCCCCATCCGCCAGCAGCCGGCAACCGCGATCCCCAGCCCGATGCCGCGCCTGCGCGCTTACGATCCGAGCGGCGCGCCCTACGACCTGCTCAACGTCATGCTGATCGGCCACGACGGAAACGTGATCCCCAGCGACCCAAACTTCCACACCGACACGATGATCGTGGTATCGATCAACCGCAATACCAACACCGTCAGCATGATCTCCCTGCCGCGCGACTTGTTCGTCTACATCCCCAACTGGGGCATGCAGCGGCTCAATCAGGCGTACTGGTACGGCCAGGCCATCGGATGGGAAGACGGCGGCTGGGGGATGTTGCGCCAGGTCGTGCTCTACAACTTCGGGATCGAGCTGCACTATTACGCGATGGTCGATTTCGAGGGATTTGAGCAGATCGTCGACACCATCGGTGGCGTGACGATCGCGGTCGACTGCCCGATTCAGGATATGCTGTGCACAGGCGAGCGGTGTCGCGACGGGATCCCTGGCAACGAGACGGACGAAGATTACGAGCTGTATACGCTGCCGGTCGGCGTGTACGAGATGGACGGCGAGCAGGCGCTGTGGTACGCGCGCAGCCGCAAGAACACCATCGACTTTGACCGAGGCCGCCGCCAGCAACAGCTTCTGCGCGCCATCTGGGCGCGCTCGGTCGATACCGGCCTCATCCCGCAGATCCCCGAGCTGTGGAACCAGATCACATCGGTCGTTGAGACTAACATGCCGGTCAATGCCGTCTTGCCTCTGATTCCGCTGGCGCTCAGCATCGAACCAAACGACATCGAGAACCACTTCTTCCGCAAGAACGTCGAGACGGTCGCCTGGACCGACCCGGCCACCGGCGCCAACGTGCAGCTTCCGAACCCGGACGGCGGGATGCTGCGCATGATCGAGAACTTCCTCAGCCCGCCCACACAAAACCGTCTGCGCTTGGAAAATGCACGCATCGCCATCGAGAACGGGACGGACAACCCCGGCTGGGATCTGGTCGCTGCCGACCGGCTGATCTGGGAAGGCTTCGCGCCGGTGGCGCTGGGCCAGGCCGGGGAAACCGGCGTCGCCCGAACGCTGATCTACGACTACACCGGCAGCAGCAAGGGCAGCAGCCTGAGCGAGCTGGTGGCGCTACTCAACATCCGGCCAGAGAACGTCATCATCGAGCCGGATCCAAACCGCACCGTCGATTTCCGTATTGTGCTCGGTGAGGACTATAATTCGTGTGTCGGACGCCAGTGGGTCGAGCCGCGGCCTACCGGCGAGGAGATCGCCGGGTCCTAGCAGGCGGACGGCAAACAGTCCATGAGCGAATCGCTGTTGATCACCGCGGCGCTGGTGCTGATGGGCATCAGCGTCTTTGTCTCGGTCATCCCCTTCGTGCCGGGGCCGCTGCTGGTCTGGGCGGTGGGTCTTGGCTTCGCGCTGCTGAATGACTTCGAGCGGCTCACCTACCTGGCGTTCGGCGTGATGACCGTCTTCATGCTGGTCGGTTCCACCTCAGATTACTGGCTGCCGGCCCTGGGATTCAAGATCAAGGGCGGCTCGTGCCTGACCTCGCTTGGCAGCATCGCCGGGGGCATTGTGGGGACCTTCTTCATCCCCGTTCCGCTGTTCGGAACCGTGATCGGGATGGTGCTTGGGGCGCTGGCGGTTGAGCTGATGCGCGCAGGTGATCTGCGTAGCGCGCTTGGGGTCGGGCGCACGACCTTCGAGCTATACCTGATCGGCGTCGCCTTCGAGTTCACCACCAGCCTGATCATCGCCGCAGTTTTTGTGCTGAGCCTATGGCAGACCGGATAGATATGGCGCGCATGCAGAGGGTCATCGGGCTGGCCGTAGTGCTGGCGTTCGGGCTGTGGGGGTGCGGCGCGAATGAAGCGCCGGGCCTGCCGCCCAACATTGTCATCACCCCGCCCTCTGTTCCGCTGGGGACGGTCGTTTCCGGATGCAGCGCCGCCGAGCTGGAATCCTGGTACGAAATCGCCAGCACGGTGGCGCGCAGCTTCTTTGCCGAGAGCCTGGCCGCGCTCAATCTCCCGCGTGAGGACCTGTCCGACTCGCTCGCGCGGCAGAGCGATCTGCTGGCGCGCATCCTGCAGGAGCCGGCGCCCGAATGCGCGCAGGATGCCCAGGCGGCCATCATCCTGCCGTTGCAGGCGATCCGCGATGCCTTTGGCGCCTATTACGGCCAGCAGATCACACACGACGAGCTGCGCGCGCGCGTCGAGGCGCAGCATACCACACTGAACACCGAGGTCAGCGCGCGCCTCGGCGAGCTTGCCGCCGGCCTGGATCTGCTGTTCGAGCTTGACTCGTCCGGCCCCACCGCGCCGCCGGACGAGTAGCCCGCCGGGGAAGATTATTGCTGGCGAAAAGCAGCATCCGGTATAATTGGGACGTTCAGCCGGCTGTCTTTCCTACCGCGATCGGCAGCCTGCCCAGGTCGAGATTTTTCACCCTTATGCCACCCAGAACGTGTGCAAATGATGGAGATCATGAGGAATGTCTGGTCACAGTAAGTGGTCAACGATCAAGCGCAAGAAAGGCGCTGAGGACGCCAAGCGCGGTAAGATCTTTACCCGCTTGGCCCGCGAGATTACGATGGCTGCCCGCGAGGGTGGACCCGACCCCGAGGCCAACGCCCGTCTGCGGCTGGCGATCGACAAAGCCAAAGACAACAACATGCCCAAGGAAAACATCGAGCGCGCCATTCAGCGCGGCGCGGGCATTGGCGATGACGCCGCCCAGATGGAAGAGATCGTCTACGAGGGCTACGGACCGCACGGTGTCGCCCTGGTGCTGGAAGTCGTCACCGACAACAGAAACCGCACCCTGGCGGACATCAAATACGTCTTCAACCGGTCGGGTGGCAACCTGGCAACCAGTGGCGCCGTGACCTGGCAGTTCGACCAAAAGGGTTACATTGAGATCGAGCGCGCCGGGACGGACTTCGAAGAAGTCTTCATGATGGCTGCCGAGGCCGGGGCTGACGACGTGCAGGAAGAAGAGGACCGGCTGGTGATCTACACCCCGCGCGAAAGCCTGGGCAACGTGGCCCGCACCCTGCGCGAAGCCGGCTACAAGATCCGCGAAGCCGAGTTGATCTGGATGCCCAAGAACGAGGTCGAGCTGGACACCAACCAGGCCATGCAGGTTATGTCGATGATCGAGAAGCTCGAAGACCTCGACGACGTGCAGAGCGTGGCCTCGAATCTGCGCCTGACCGACGAAATCGCCGCCGCGTTCGAAGCGGCCTAGCGCCCGACCCCCGGGCACGCCACGGCCCAGAACCGCGCTGTTTGCGGCCCGCGTCGCGTGCCCCTGTAAGGAAGCGATCATGCTGGTTCTCGGTATCGACCCCGGCACCGCGACCACCGGCTACGGACTGGTCCGCGAGCATCCCGACGGGCGGCTGGAAGCGGTTGCCTACGGGGTGATCGAGACCAAGCCGCGCCTGCCTATGCCGCAGCGCCTGCAGCAAATCCACGCCGCGATTACCGCGCTGATCGCACAGCACGCACCGGATGCCGCAGCCATCGAGGCGCTGTTCTTCGGCAAGAACGTGACGACGGCGATCACGGTGGCGCAGGGCCGCGGTGTGATCCTGCTGGCCCTGGCGGAAGCCGGCCTGCCGATCCACGAGTACAAGCCATCCGAGATCAAGCAGGCCATCGCCGGCTATGGCAACGCCGACAAGGGGCAAGTGCAAGAGATGATCCGTCAACTGCTGGGGCTGGACGAGATTCCCCGTCCGGACGATGCCGCCGACGGGTTGGGCGTGGCGATCACCGATCTCAACAGCAGTCGCTTTGAGCGGATGGCGTCACGCTGACGCCGGGAGAGTGCCCGTCATGATCGACATGCTGACCGGTCAGGTGGTGGCCCTGCGCGAGGGTTACGTGGTGGTGCTGGTCGGCGGCGTGGGGCTGCGGGTGTACGTTCCGGCGTCCGTGTTCAACGCCGTCGAGGGCCGCGGCCATATGCTGACGCTCTACACCCACCTGGTCGTGCGCGAGGATGCCTTCGCGCTCTACGGCTTCGCCGAGCAGGACGAGCGCGCCCTGTTCGAGACGCTGCTCACCATCCCCGGCGTCGGGCCGCGCCTGGCGCTGTCGATCATCAGCACGCTGACCCTCAGCCAGCTCAGCCAGGCTGTCGCCAGCCAGCAGCCCGAACTGCTCACCCGCGTGCCGGGCATCGGCAAGAAACTGGCGCAAAAGCTGCTCTTCGAGCTGAAAGACAAGCTGGCTGTCGACGCAGCGACCGGCCTATCGCCCGTCAGTGAGATCGACACCGACGTCATCGCCGCCCTGACCGCGCTAGGGTACAGCGTCGTCGAGGCCCAGGCCGCCTTGCAGTCCATCCCGCGCGACGCCCCGCCCGACATCGAAGAGCGCGTCCGGCTGGCGCTCGACTATTTCGCCTGACCGCATTTTTTCCACGGAGACACGAACGTGACCGACCAGACACCCCGCGAGGCGCTGCTGGGCCGCCGCGTCGACGTGCTTGACAAGGGTTGGATCGAGCTTCAGGACCTGATGGGTGACGACCGCGCCATTGTCAACGCAGCGCGCGTGTCGTTCCTGGGCGAAAGCAAAGGAGACGAGCGTGACAAGAAGCTGTTGTTCTACCTGCTGAAGCACCGCCACACCTCGCCCTTCGAGCAGGTCGAGTTCAAGTTTCGCGTGCGCGCGCCGCTGGTGACGTGGTGGCAGTGGGTCCGGCACCGCACGTGGAGCATGAACGCTCAATCTGGTCGCTATACGCCATTCGAAGAAAACGACTTCTACGTGCCGGAGACATGGCGGCTGCAGGCCGCCGACAACAAGCAGGCCAGCCTGGGCGAGTTAACCGGCCCGGACGCCGACGCCCTGACCGACAAACTGATGGCGCACTATCACCAGGGCTTCGCCCTTTACCGCGAGGCGCTGGATGCGGGCGTCGCGCGCGAGATGGCGCGGCTGTTCTTGCCCGGCTTTGCGGTCTATTACACCTGGGTGGTCAAGGTCGACGCGCACAACCTGATGCACTTCCTGCGGCTACGCATGGCGCCGGACGCCCAGTATGAGATCCGCGTCTACGCCTGGGCGATCTACGAGCACTTCTTCAAGCCCGCCCTGCCCTGGACCGCCGAAGCCTTCGAGCGTTATATCCTGCCCGATCTCGGCCCCATCCGGGGCGACTGACCGGCTTCTTCCCCGGATACGAACACGGGCGGCTCAGCACCATTGAGCCGCCCGCAGTATCTGGCGCGCCGCGCCCGCTACGACGGCGGGACGCGCACCACGATCTCGTCCGACAGGGAATAGCAGATCGGCGTGCCGTTCTCCGCCAGCGGCGTGACCTCCCACCCGTAGGCACCTACCGTCTCAAACTGGTCACCCCCAAAGGTGAACTCGTTGGCCGAGACCACCTGGCTGACAAGTAACCCCCCGCCCGGGTGCCGCAGCTCTACGCGATACAGTGGCACGTCCGGCAGCGACGACCAGATCAGCGAGACGGGGTGCCCGGTGTACGAGACGCCCGGCGCCGAGAGCGTCGTCAGCTCGAAGCACCAGTCCGGCAGCGGGGTCCAGGTCGGCGCGGCGGGAAACGGCGACGCGGTCGGGCGCGGCGTGAACATGACCTGCGGTGATGGGCGTGGGGTCCAGGTCGGCGGCAGAGCCTGTCCTGCTCCGGCGGGTGGCCCGGCGGCGGTCACCTCTGGGTTGGGGGTCCAGGTCGGCGGCAGCGTCTGACCGCCGGACGGAGTCACCGTCGGGGTCACGCCCGCTTCGCCTTGTGACGGCGAATCGGCTGCATCATTGCCCCCGCAGGCAGCCAGCACAAGCGCCAGCAAGAGCACCAGCATCACTCCGGATGCGCGCATCGGCCAGACCCTCGCCCTACATCAGATACCCGAACGCCAGCCCAAACACGGCCACCATGATCAGCACCACCATCCCGCCCAGGCCCACCGCCAAAAACCACACCGCAGGTCGCCCCGCCCGCCAGGGATGGTCTGGGGCGTCGTCGAAGCCAACCAGCGCCCACCACCCGAAGACATAGGCCACCAGCCCCACTCCGACCGCCACGAAGGTCGAGGTCATGCTGCCGAACTCGTTGATGATGACGCGGTCCACAACTACCCAGGCCAGAATCGCCAGTTCCAGCGTGATCAGCAGGCTCAATGTAATCCGCCACAGGCGCGGGACGTCGGTCAGCCGGGCGGCCCAACGCCCAAACGGAGATGCCGCGGACGAGGAACTATCGGGGTCACCCATCGCGCTTGCCTCCACATCATTCCGGAAAGTAGCTGTTGATCAACCCCGTGGCGGTCCGCTCAAAATACTGGCGCATGGCGCTGTGGGCCGGCTCGGGGATGGCGCACTCGTCCAGGGCGGCCAGCATATGCCGCACCCAAACATCGCGCGCGGTCTGGTTAATCCTAAATGGAGAATGGCGCAGGCGCAAGCGAGGGTGGCCGCGCTCGTCCGAGTAGGTTGTCGGGCCACCGAAGAACTGGATCAGAAACAGCCGCAGCCGCCGCTCGGCCGGGGCCAGATCTGCCTCCGGGTACATCGGGCGCAGGACGGGATCATCCGCCACGCGCCGGTAGAACGCAGCCACCACGCGCTCGATGCCTTCCGCGCCGATCTGCTCATAGACGGTTGGAGACGATGCTGCCATGTTGCTGACTGTGTCCTCTCTTGCCGAAACGCGACCGGTATTATACCATCCTCCCCATCGGCGCCGCGCCGGGATGGGGCGCGGGCTGCGGAAAGGGGTCTGAATGGCATCCTTCGATCGGGTCACGATCTACACCGACGGCGGCGCATCGCCCAACCCTGGCCCCGGCGGCTGGGCCGCGCTGCTGATCGCCGAAAACGGCGTGCAGCGCGAGCTTTCGGGTGCCGAGCCGCACACAACCAACAACCGCATGGAATTGACCGCCGCGGTCGAGGCCCTGCGCGCGCTCAAGCGTCCCTGTGACGTGACGCTCTATACAGATTCGCAATACCTGCGCCGGGGGATTACCGAATGGCTGCCGAACTGGCAGGCGAACGGCTGGCAGCGCGTCCGTGGTCGCGAGCTTTCGAATCAGGACTTGTGGCAGGCGCTCGCCGCCGAGACACGTCGCCACCGGATCACCTGGCACTGGCTCAAGGGGCACGCCGGGGACTCGCATAACGAACACGTCGACGCGCTGGCTGCGGCTGCCCGTGCGCAGCTTGCGCCGTCCCAGGCACCGGTGCAGCCCGCCGCTGCCGCCACCCAGATCGCGCTGCGCGTGTCCGCCCTGCGGGGAGGTGCGGGTGGATGGGCAGCGCGTCTGTCTGTGCCCGGCACGGTCGCACCCCGCGTGCTGACCGGGCGAGCCGACGCGGCCACCAGCAATCAGCTTGAGTTGCTCGCGGCCCTCGGCGCCCTGCGCGAATGT
>DYEN01000459.1 GCA_020725705.1 Anaerolinea sp. | reverse complement strand
GGGGGTCCACCCGGCGCATCCCGCACCCGTACACCACGAACGGCGTGCCGTCCACCAGGAAGACAACCGATTTCACGATCTGATCCGGCCCGACGCCGAGCGCCCTGGCCGCGGCGGCGACGGTAGGCGTGGGCGAGCCGGGGAAGATCACCTCGGCGGGGATGCCCTGCTCCGCCAGATACGCCTGGAGGTTTTCCGGCGTGAGCGGCTGCTGGGCGCGTTCATCTGACGTTTCGACAAAGAGGATCTCCGCGTCGGGGGCGAAGTCCATCAAATCCTTGCCGGCGGCGACGCCTTCGGGCGAGGTCAGCGCGGTGTCGAGCGCGTCGAAGTCGTCGAAGCTAACCGCGATCGTGCGCGTGTAGCGGGGCGAGCCGGTCGGGCTGCCGATCACCGCGCCGTCTTCGATCTGGCGCACACCGGGCATCTTGGCGAGCAGCGCCAGACTGCGCGTGTAGCGCACGTCGAACGTTGCCGCGTGGTCCGGAGAAGGAAAGAGAATGACCAGTTTGACCATGACTGCGCTTCTTTCGTGGTTGAGAGGCTGTGGCTCAGCGACGACGCCGGACGCTGTGCCCGAAGATCACGCCGACCAGGAAGGCGATCAGGACTGCCTGCCACGGCTTGGACTGGACCAGCCCGGCAGCGTCCCCGGTGATCTGGTCGAAGGTGTGGCCGTGCAGGTAGACCGCAGCGCGCTCTAGGCTGCGCGAAAGCTGCTGCGCCTGCTGGATCGCCACGCTGTCGCCCAGGCGGTAGGCTTCGGCGCGGATATTCTCCGCGGCGGCGATAAGCTGGTCGGCGGCGCTGGCTTTCGTGGCATAGGCGCGCTGGATGACGCCCCGGCGAGCCTCGCGCAGCGGCGTGCGCGGGCGGTTGCCTTCGGCGGCAGGCGGAACCGTATCGGGCGGCATGAGGCGCTCCTTTCTGCCCGGCGGCGCGGACCGGTCCGGTTGTGAGCCGCCGGTAAACATGCTAGGATCCAGCCAACTATACCCGATCCAGGCCATATGCTTCCAGCCCGGTGCGCCAAGTGTTACGAGGTGGCCGATCATGACCGCTCCCAATGTTCCCTATTCGCACCCACTTCCCCGCGCCCGCCGCGCCGCGCGCCCCGCGCGTCGCCCGAAACCGTGGCTTATCCGCGTACCGCTGCTGATCGTGTCGGGTGTGGTCTTGCTGGTGCTGGTGCTCGTGATGTTGCTGGCGGGCTACCAGTTCGCCTACCGCGATCAGATTTTCCCCGGCGTGTCCACCATCTTCGATGTGAACCTGGCGGGCATGACCCGCGACGAGGCTATCGTCGCGCTGGAGCGGCGCTTCAG
>DYEN01000037.1 GCA_020725705.1 Anaerolinea sp. | reverse complement strand
CCTCAAGGAATATGAGGCCAGCCTAGACGCCAAGGGCATCCCCCACGACTGGACCACCGAAGGCTGGGAACCCCCCGCCGATGCCTTCATCTTCGAAATGCCGGAAGCGGCTGCTCCGGGCGAACCTCTGGTTCCGGATGAAGATCTGAAGATCGTAGTAATCGGCAAGTCGGTGGCGCCGTACTGGTCGAATGTGGAGACCGGGACGAAGGCCGCCGCCCGTGACCTGGGGCTGAGCGAAGACCAGGTGATCTTCTTCGTCCCGCCGCGCGAGGACGTCGCCGCCCAGATCCAGGCCATGGAGACCTACATCGCCCAGGGTGTGACCGGCATCGCCATCGCTCCTTCCGACCCCAACGCCCTTGAGCCGGTCATGCAGCGTGCGGCGGACGCCGGCATCTTCGTCACCACCCTCGACACCCCGCCGGTCGAAAACTCCGTCTCGCTGGTCTATATCGGCACCGACAACTACACCGCCGGTCGCATCGCCGGAGAAGCCATGAAGCAACTCCTGCCCGAAGGCGGCAAGGTCGGCATCGGGCGTGGCTCGGACACCGCCCTCAACGCCCTGCAGCGCACCGATGGGTTCCTGGATGCCATCGCCGGCTCGGGCATCGTCGCCCTCGAGCCGGTCAACGACCGCGAGGACTCGGCCACCGCGCTCCAGCTTGCCAACTCGGTCATCTCGGCCAACCCTGACCTGGCTGGTGCCTTCGGTGTCTACGCCTACAACGGTCCGGCCTGGGCCACAGCGGTCAACGAAGCGGGCAAGGCGGGCGTCATCAAGGTCGTCGCCTTCGACGCCACCACCGACGTCATCAACTTCGTCAAGGCCAACGTCATCCAGGCGTCCATCGCTCA
Organism: Anaerolinea sp.; assembly: GCA_020725705.1. GTDB lineage: Bacteria > Chloroflexota > Anaerolineae > Aggregatilineales > Aggregatilineaceae > DYGX01. The sequence continues at coordinate 5,488 of DYEN01000037.1, read as the reverse complement.
GCGCGAGTACGACATGGGCTATCGCTCCGTCGAAGTCATCAAGGCAATGGCGCAGTACGGGGTCGACTATGCCCTCGAGCAGTTCGGCGCGGTGGACGGTGTGATCGACACGGGCGTGGATGTCGTGACGCCGGGCAACCTCAAGGAATATGAGGCCAGCCTAGACGCCAAGGGCATCCCCCACGACTGGACCACCGAAGGCTGGGAACCCCCCGCCGATGCCTTCATCTTCGAAATGCCGGAAATGTAGCCGGTATCGTTGGATCGGGTTTGTGGGGGGAACGCTGTGTTCCCCCCACGCCACACCACGCACAGCGAGAGGCAGCCCTTGAGCACATCATCCGAACGCGCACCCCTTCTGGAAGTCAAAGGCGTATCGAAGGCGTTCCCCGGCGTGCAGGCCCTCAAGGATGTCGATTTTGAGGTCTACCCTGGCGAAGTGGTCGCTCTGATGGGCGAGAACGGCGCGGGCAAGTCGACGCTGATCAAGATTCTGTCGGGCGCCTACCGGGCGGATGCAGGCTCCCTGTGGCTGGACGGGAAGCCCTTCGATCCGAAAGACCCGCGCCATTCGCAGATGATGGGTATCGCCGTCATCTACCAGGAATTCAACCTGACGCCCAACCAGCAGGTCGCCACCAACATCTTTCTGGGGCGCGAGCCGGATATGCCCGGCCCGCTGCGGTATCTGTCGGTGGTCAACCGCGGCCACATGGTGCGCGAAACACAGCGCCTGCTCGACACCCTCGGTGCGGACTTCTCCCCCCGCGCTCTGGTCAAACACCTGTCCGTCGCCGAGCAGCAGATGGTCGAGATCGCCAAGGCGCTGGCGCACGACGCCCGGATCATCATCATGGACGAGCCGACTTCGGCGCTGGGCGAAGATGAAGTCCAGGTTCTGTTCGACCTGGTGCGCCGGCTGCGCGAACGGGGCCTGGGCATCATCTTCATCACGCACCGTCTGGACGAGGTGTTCCAGATCGCGGACCGGATTGTCGTGCTGCGAGACGGTGAGCGCGTGGGCGGAATGCCGATTGCAGAAGCCACGCCGGACAAAGTTATTTCCCTAATGGTCGGGCGCAGCATCAGCGATGTGTTTCAAAAGCACCCGGTCGAGATCGGTGATGTGGTGCTGGAAGTGCGTGGACTTACCCGGCACGGCGTGATCGAAGACATCAGCTTCACGTTGCGACGCGGCGAGATTCTGGGCGTGGCAGGGCTGGTCGGATCGGGCCGGACGGAGATGGCCCGCGCCATCTTCGGCGCCGACCGGCCGGACGCCGGCGAGATCCGGATCGAAGGGCGGCCCGTCACGATCAACTCGCCGGCCGATGCGGTCGCAGCCGGGCTGGCACTCGTCCCCGAAAACCGCAAAGAAGACGGCCTGATCCTCATGCAAACCGTGCGCGAGAATATCATCCTGCCCAACCTGGACACTCTGTCCGGCACGCTGGGCGTGGTCGATCGCGGCAAGGCCAACAAGCTGGCGTCGGATTTCGTGAACCGGCTGTCGATCCGGACGCCAAGCCTGCGGCAGCGGGTCGAGTTCCTCTCGGGTGGCAACCAGCAGAAGACCGTCCTGGCGAAATGGCTCGCCTCGACACCCAAAGTGCTGATCCTCGACGAGCCGACGCGGGGTATCGACGTCGGCGCAAAAGCCGAAGTGCACGCGCTGATGACGCAGTTGGCGGAAATGGGCATCGGGATCATCATGATCTCGTCCGAACTGCCCGAGATCCTGGGGATGAGCGACCGGATCCTGGTGATGTGCGAGGGACGGGTCGCGGCTATTCTGGACGCTGCCGAGGCGACTCAGGAGAAGATCATGGCCTACGCCAGCGGCACGCTGGAAGCGACCCCAGGTCGCTGACCTGACGCGGGCGAACGCGCCGTAGAGCAAAACAGAGCGCCGGGCTGTGTGGTCAGCCCGGCGCTGTGTAGCTAGCGTTCGGTGTGAGAGTTACGCGCCACTCGGTGCGCTGTCTTGCACATTCCCCCGGCGCGACACCACCCAGTCGCGGATGCGGCGCCAGTTGAAGACCAGGTAGTCGACGCCGATGTAGCCCGAGACGCGCCAGGCCAGCAGGAGCGCGATCCCGACGACGAACAGCAGCGGATTCGTGCTGGCCGAGCCGGCCATCATGAAGTTCCAGTTCATGAACGCGCCGAAGAAAGCGGCCACACCGACCAGCGCGCCGGCGATTAGCGCGATGCCGATCAACGTCTCGCCGACCGCAACCAGCTTGGCGAACCAGGTGTACGCCTCAGCGTCCAGCAAACCCTGGATGAACGAGCGATACCAGTCGAACGCAATTGGCGGGCGTCCGTTCTCGGGCATAGCCACCGCGCGCTCCCAGAAGCCCTTGAGCGCAACACCACCGTTCATCCATGCCGCGTCGGTGATCTTGTGGCTGCCCGCTTCGAACCACTGCAGGCCCAGCCAGACGCGCAGCGGTAGCCAGAGCAGCGCAGCGCGAGGATCGGTGAACAGGCGCTGAATGATCGATGTCTGAGAGGTCGTGATGTTGCGAGATGCCGTGATAGTAGCCATTGTTTTTTCTCCCTGTGTTGGCTTTTGATGCCTTGTTTGTAACCTGCGGGCTGGCTTGCCCGCTCATTTCCTGAGTGTTGACCCCAGTATAGGCCACCACAGGGGCGCTTTGTAGCAGGGAAAACCCGGTTCTGCAGGGAGAAATGTGGGGAGAAACCTGACACGCGCTAGTCTTCGTCCAGCATGCCGCGCTCCAGTGCATCGCGGACAAGCTGGGCGCGCGTGCTGAACCCAAGCTTCTCCATGCCTCTGGCGCGATACGTCTCAACCGTCTTAACGCTGATGGCCAGGCGCTCCGCGATCTCGGCGTTGGTGTGCCCCAGCGCAACCATGCGCAACACATCCGCCTCGCGTTTGCTCAGCGCTTCCCACGGGTCTGCCGCCGGATCGTGCGCGGCGCGGCCCGGCGGCGCGTCGTCGGCGCCAAGCAGCTTATCCATCACGGCAGAATGGACGTACGTCTCGCCGCGCTCGACCGCCCGGATGGCATTCAGCAGCTCGCTGTCCACCGCTTTCTTCAGCACATATCCCGCTGCACCCAGGGCCAGAGCCTGGCGCAGATAGCTCTCGTCGTCATGCATGGTCAGGATCAGCACGCGGCTCTCCGGCAAGACCTGCTTAAGCGCACGCATCACGTCCAGCCCACCCAAACCGGGCATGGTCAGGTCAAGCAAGATCAGGTCCGGACGCAATGTCTCCGCCAGAGACAGCACCTTCACGCCGTTGTCCGCTTCGCCGACCACTTCCAGATCAGGCTGGGCGTTAAGCAGCAAGCGCAGCCCGGCCCGGAGAATCGCATGATCGTCCGCCAGGAGGATCCGTGTTTTTGCCACCGCTCACTCACCTTCCGCTTGAGTCTGCGTGCTGGCCGGCGTGGCTTCTTGCGTCTCGTGCGATACGCCGTCCGCCGGCAACTCGACAAACAACGTCGTCCCTTGCCCGATTTTGGATTCGATGGTGAATTTGCCGCCCAACAACTCGGCGCGCTCGCGCATGCCATACAGTCCGAGGCGTTGGCGGCGCCCGACAGTCGGTTGAGCCGGATCAAAGCCCACGCCGTCATCCTCGACGACAACCAGCACCTTCCCCTCGCGCCGGTCGATCATCACGCTGACATTTTCTGCCTGCGCGTGCCGCACCACGTTCGTGAGCGCTTCCTGGACAATGCGGTAGACGGTCGTCTCGACTTCGGGTGGCAGGCGGCGGTTATCGAGGCCGTGCGTGATCAAATCTGCCGCGATCTGGTGGCGTTGGCGATAGTCGGCGATATACCGTTCCAGCGCCGCCACCAGCCCGTGATCGTCCAGGACGCTGGGGCGCAGTTCCCAGGCCAGGCCGTGCACCTCTTCCAGCACGGCGCTGACGATACCCCGCATATCCTCGACCCGCTGGTGCAGTGTATCCAAATCGCGCGCCTCTTCCAACCGGCGCAACCCCAACAATAGCGAAGTCAGAGACTGGCTGGTGCTGTCGTGCAGTTCACGCGCGATGCGTTTGCGTTCCTCTTCCTGCGCGGCAATCACCTGGTTGACGAACTCGGCGCGGAGCTTCGCACGCTCGGCCTGCTCGGCGGCCGCCTGAGCCAGCGCCTCGGTCATTTGGTTGAACGACTCGGCCAGCCGCCCCACCTCGTCATTGGCCCACGGTGTGACTCGTTGCGACAGATCCCCCTGCGCCACCGCTTGCGTTGCATCCACCAGGTTGCGGATCGGGCGCGTGATGATCCAGGTAAGAAATACTGCCGCGCCGATGCCCACCGCCGACATGATCGCGATGGTATAGACAAGCTGGCGCGTCATGCGGTTGACGGCCTCGCGCAGGGCGCGGTCCGCCAGCCCCGCTCTCACTGCGGCGTGTACTCCGGAATCGGTCGTAAAAGTCTCGGTGACGAGCAGCGTACGCCCGTCGCCCGCCGGGTGCCACCCGACGGTGTGCCCTTCTTCGATCGGCTCGGCCAGCAGCTTTTCGACCTCTGGCGGAATGGCCCCATCGTACGAGTGCGCAATTACAGCCCCGGTTTCATCCTGGATGGCCAGAAAGCTGACCTCGGTATTGTGTCGCTCGTCCGAATAATGCATCTGGGTCTCACGCAGCAGCGGGTACAGACGTTGAACATCACCGAGATCCACCAGCGAGTCTGCGGCCTGCGCCACATAGGAACTGATCGCCAGCCCCTGACGCTCGATCTGTTCGTCCAGCATCGCAGACATCGAGCGGCGCACCTGGATGATCGCGAAAAGCCCCAGCAAGATCACAGTCCCCAGGACGATGCCCAACACCTTGGTACGCACACTAACAGCCCCCGCAACCGCCCAGAAACGCTGGAATAGCTGCGAGTGCAAGAATCGCTTCACAGGTTTATCCTCACTGCCCACCCGGCTGTTGCCCCGGCGCGTGGCTGATAAAGTAAACGGCCATAATCATTTTAACCCGGCAGACAGGTTCACGGCCAGCACAGCCGGCCGTGTTTTCGTCAGACTGATGCATTTACAAGGCGGCGATCACCGATAGAATCTATCAAGTGGAGCATTATCGGTACGGTGAGCAGTGATTCAGTCGCTAGCGACTTGATCGGCGATGTTGCAGGAAAACCCGTGTCTGCGCTGTGGCGCGTGCTGTGCCTATTTTCGTGTGTCGTTTTACTGGGCCGAAGCGGATGACTCCCCGACGGGCACGGTTCCGGTCAACCTGACGGAAGACCTGAACGACTTCCGGCGGTGCATGAAGGGAACCAACCGGCAGCCCCCTCGGTGCGCAGCGCTGCAAGGGCAGATCGGCCAGCAGGTGCGTTGCAGCATCTATGAAAGGCGCCCGTCCCCCTGCCGCGAGTTCGGCGTCAACTGGACTCACGGCATGCTGCATTTCGATCCGGCTGACCTGGAGCGCTGCACTCGCGCCCGCGCTGCGTGGGGGTTGCCACCTCTGCTTGAAGAAGTG
>DYEN01000458.1 GCA_020725705.1 Anaerolinea sp. | reverse complement strand
GTTGGTCAGCGCGGCGGCAGGCCAGGTGTCCGCGGCGTTGGCGCTGGCCCCGAACAACGACCCCGAAAGCGACCAACGCGCGATCTGGTTTCTGCTGGCGCCGGACCGCCAAAGCTCTCAGGCGCTGGACACCACCGGTGACCCGCGCGCGGCGATCGTCGCCATCTCGCCGGATGGGCTGTCGGTTGCCCATGTCGGCGAGCGGGTGCAGATCTGGCGCAACGGCGCCATCGAGCCGGTTCCCGGCACGGAAGACCTCAACGCTCCGTCCGAAGCGGCGGTGCTGTGGGGAACGATGGCGTGGCATGTGCCGGCGGGCGAGACCGGCGCCGAAGTGCTGTTCGAGCTTGACGCGAGCGCTCCCCAGGCAGCCGCCGGAGCCGGCGCGCCCTTCTGCCAGCCCGCTCCGCGCTTGCAGGTCGGCAGCCTCGGCCAGGTGACGCCCGGCCTGCCGAACGTCGTGCGCAGCCTGCCCCGGCGCGGCCCAGACAGCCGGATTCTGGGGCAGATCCCCGGCAACGGCGTGTTCACCGTGCAGGACGGGCCGGTCTGCGACCCCGAAGGGCGCTTCTGGTGGCTGGTCAACTACAGCGGCCTGATCGGGTGGACGCCGGAAGGCCAGGGCGGGATCTACTGGCTGCAGCCGTACAACTTCCAGCCGGTGCAGTGTATGCTCGCGCCGCGCTTGCAGGTGGGCGCGCCGGGGTATGTCCTGCCCGGCCTGCCGAACCTGCTGCGTGCCCAGCCGCGCCCCGGCCCCGACAGCCCGATCCTGGGCCGCATCCCCGGCGGCGCGTTCTTCACCGTGGTCGGCGGGCCGCAGTGCGGGCCGGACGGGCGCTACTGGTGGCAGGTCTCTTATGCGGGCATGACCGGCTGGACCGCCGAGGGTGAGGGCAACGCCTACTGGATCGCGCCTTTCGTGTGCGCCAACAGCCCGCTGCCCCGCCTGACGACCGGTATCCTGGGCCGCGTCACGCCGGGTGACCCGAACACGCTGCGCGCGATGCCCGCCGCCAACAGCAGCGCCATCGGCCAGATCCCCGGCGGCGGAATCTTCGTCGTCCTCAGCGGGCCGCAGTGTGGACCCGAGGGGTGGTCGTGGTGGCGCGTCAACTACAACGGCCTGATCGGCTGGACCGCCGAAGGCTCCGGCACTACCTAC
>DYEN01000457.1 GCA_020725705.1 Anaerolinea sp. | reverse complement strand
TGTCGCTGGACCGGGTGCTGTTCGTCTGTGTGCTGACCGATGGCCTGCTCTGGCCCGCCGGCGCGGACGAGGTCTTCGCGCCGGACGCCGACACCGCGACGGCGCTCATGCACGAGCGGCGTGCCTTCATGGCCGAGCAGATCTTGACGCATGGGCTGGCGGGCTATCTGGCACGGCTGCGCCAGGCCGAGCGCGAGGACGCCGAACACGAGCAGTATCCCCGCATGAAGACGCACGACGACGCGACGGGCGTCCTGCTGCGCCTGAATCGCGTGCTGGAAACCGGCCCGGACCCCGACGAGCGCGAGCCGGCGGAGCCGGACTAGCTCTCGCGCCCTTCCTTCTTGTCGATCAGTTGCAGCAACTCGTCGGCAGCCCGCTCGATCTCCGCGTAATCGTACTGTGCGGCGCGCTGCTTGGCCGCGATCACCCCGTCGCGATGGACCTTTTTGAAATCCCCATACGGGAACTTGTAACGCCCCTTTGTGTCCTCGTTTTCGGTTGTGTCTTCGGCCAGATACCACTCGCCGTACGCGGCCCAGCCCCGCCGCTCGATGAACGCATTTTCTTCCTCGGCGGAAGGCTGGCGCTCGCTCCAGTCGCTATTGAACACATAGTCCCCGGCCTCGATCAGCCGCCGGGCGTGCCGGACCGCCGCCTGATTGACCTTGATCGCCATGACAGCCTCCACGTCTGGCTACCTGGACAGTTGCCCCCATCCTACGCCCGCGCAGAGACTGCGGGCAGGGCCAGGCGGCTCATTTCGGGCTGAGCCGAAGGTCATGGTCGCTCACAGATACGCGGCAATCTGCGCAACTTCCAGGCAAAACGGTCCCGCTTCCCGCCCGCTGATCATCAGCCCCAGCGACGTCACAAAGCTGAGGTCCGGCTCCGGAGCCAGCGGCAGCACCGAGCCGAGCATCGTCGCTTCCAGGCCGCGGAAGGGCAGCTCCAGGACGGTCCAGATATGGGGCGGCAGCTCGAAATGAAGCTGGTAGAGAATGCCGGTGTGCTTGCGGCAGCTCAGCGTCAGGCCATAACGCCGTCCGTCGCCGCGCGCCCGCAGCCTCATGCCGGTGTAAGGCGTGAGGTCCAGGCGCAGCGCGGGCGAGTGCACCGCGGCGAACCCGCCCGCCTCGCCCGGCTCCAGCGAGCCGGCAAACAGCGCAGACTGGCCCGCCTCGTGTGCCACCAGCCGCGCCCGAGAGCGCCCTCCCAGCATGGCATCACTGGTCTCGCGCCAGCCGGTCAGCGCCTGTGGCTGCGCGAAGTCGAACAGCACCTTGCCCAGTCCGTCTGCCAGTCTGTGTTCCATTACCAATCTCCTGCACAACAAAACGCCCGGCTTTCGTTCCGAGGCCGGGCGTTCTCTGGATTGAGGATGTGAAGCGCGCTAGAAATCCTCGATCTCCGGGAACGCCTCGGCCAGGGCAGCACGGACGATCTGCTTGTACGCCAGCGCGTGCGCGGCAGTCTCGCCCTCGAAGCGCAGGCTGAGCACCGGCTCGGTATTGGACGCGCGCAGCAATCCCCAGCCGTGCTCAAACGTGATCCGCAGACCGTCAATCGTGTTGATCGGGTAATCCGCCGCCAGCCGCGCATGTACGGCGTCGATTACGCTCTGCTTTTTATCCTCAGGACAGCGCGGACGATATTCCGGTGTGGCGTACAGCGTCGGGACCGACGCCATCAGCGCGGACAGCGGCTGATCCTGCCGGGCGATGATCTGCGCGATGCGCCCGGCGACGAACGGCCCATCGTCGAAGCCGTAGTAATCGTCCGCGATGAAGATATGGCCGCTCATCTCTCCACCCAGCAGCGCGCCCTCTTCTGCCATCTTGGCCTTGATCAGCGAGTGGCCGCTGATCCAGATCACCGGGCGGCCACCGGCGCGCGCCACTTCGTCGAACAACACTTGCGTGCTCAACACGTCGGCAATCACCGTCGCGCCGGGGTGGCGGGCCAGCGTGTCGCGCGCTAGCAGGATCAGCACGCGATCTGCCGGGATCGGGTTGCCCTGATCGTCCACCACGCCCACACGGTCCGCGTCGCCATCAAACGCCAGACCCAGATCGGCGCGCTCGCGGCGGACCATCTCGCACAGTTCGCGCAGGTTTTCGGGCACTTGCGGGTCCGGCTGGTGGTTGGGGTAGCTGCCGTCCGGCGTGCAGTAGAGGCACAGGACTTCGTGTCCCAGCGCCTCAAGCAGCGGCGGGCCGTACAGGCCGCCCATGCCGTTGCCCGCATCGACCACGATCTTCAGCGCGCGGCCCGGCGCCAGCTTGTGCTCGGCCATCGTCAGGTACCGTTCGCTGGCGCTCTCGTCGGTGCGGACTTCGCCCGCCCCTTCGATCAGCTCGTCCGCCTCGATCAACTCGCGCAGCGTCTGGATCTGCTCGCCGTAGAGGTTGTCTTTGCCGATCGACAGCTTGAAGCCGTTCATCTCCGGCTTGAGATGGCTGCCGGTCACCATCAGACCGCCCACGTTCCCCGCCTCGACCGCGCACCAGTACACCAGCGGCGTGGCGACCATGCCGATATCCGTCACGCTGCACCCGGCCCGCACCAGCCCCGCGATCGCCGCGTTCGCCAGCGCCGGCGAACTATGCCGGTTGTCGCGCCCGACGATCACCTCGTGCAGGCCGTGCCCGTGCAGGTACGTTCCGAACGCCTGCCCGATCCGCTCGGCGGCGGCGTCGGTCAGCGCGTTGCCCGCCTTGCCGCGGATGTCGTACTTCTTGAAGATGCCCGGATCGATCACGATGCCCCCTGCTCGATGCGCGCCTTGCGGCGAATCACCTGCTCGACCCACACGCGTGTCGCATCGGGCACGTCCTCGCTGACCACCGTCGTCGGCCCGATCTCGCTGTCACGCCCGATCTTGACGCCCGGCATGGTCATCACGTTAACTCCGATGAACGCCCGCTTGCCCGCGATCAGGCCGAGCTTGTCGCGCCCGCTGCTGATGCGCTCGCCTTTGATGGTAGACTTGACCGGCCCCTGATCGATGCGCAGATTGGCCGTCGTGCAGCTTGCCGAAAGGTTCACGCCGTCGTCCAGAATCGAATCGAGCGCCTGGCAGACGTGGGTGTGCACGCCCTCGCCCAGGTAGCTACGCGCCACTTCGGTCCCATAACCGACCACCGAGCGCGCCCCGATCATCGACTCGCGCACCAGCGCGCCGTTGCCGACAATCGCGCCCGGCCCGATGTATGCCGGGCCGACAACTGTCGCTCCGTGGAACAGCCGCGCACCGGACTCGATCACCACGTTCCCCTTGATCAGCACGCCGTCCTCGATCTGCACGTCCGGCGCGATCTGCGGCCCATCGATCTGGGCCAGCATCCACTGCATCACGTCCAGCACATGCCAGGGATATTTGATCGCGCGCCACGGTCCCTCGTACGTTACCGCCTGGAAGCGGTGCGACCCCATCAGCCGCGCCATCGCCCGCTCGTAGTGATCGTCGGTCGGCACATCGCGGGCGTACTCGGCTTCAATCGCGTCCAGCAGCAGCGCCGCGTCGCCGTGAATGTGCGCCACGATGCTGACCAGGTCGCTCGGCTCGTTGCCCGCGCCCGGCTTCTCTACAATGTCGGTGATCTGCCCGCCGTCCCCCAGAACCATGTACCCGCCGGGGAAGTATTCCGTCACGCGGTAGCCCGCCAGATAGCTCAGCGCCTCGCCGGACTGGTACGCCGTGAGCATCCGCTCGTGCAGCAGGACATCCGTCAGATCGTGCACCTGTGTGATGTACAGCGCCCGGTTTCCACCGCGCCGCAGCGTACCGCGAAGCTGCAGCAGAGCGTCGCCCATGCCCTTCGGCTCCGGCTGGACGACGATCTCGACCGCCATCCCCGGCACCGAGCCGGCCAGTGTGCGGATCATGCCCTCGTTCTCCGGGTTGGCGACGATCACAGCTTCGTCCAGCCCAAGCTGGTAGTAGCGCTCAAGCTGGATGCTGAGCAGCGGGCGCCCCATGAATTTGATCAGCGACTTCTCTTCCAGCGGCCACAGGCGCGAACTCGCCCCGCCCGCCAGAATCACCAACAGCGGCGATCGCACGGTATCCCTCCCTCAGCACCAAGACGCACAACCCGGCACGAGCCGCCCGGTGACGGTTCCGTGCCGGCCCCATTGTAATGTGACACCCGCGTATCGTCCACCCACCCGTTCAGGCGCGGGCTTCGTCACTCGTCGCGGTGCGCAGCGGAACGGCCAGCACCGCCCCCGCCACAAACCCGCCGATGTGCGCCCAGAACGCGATACCCGTCGTCTGCACGGTATCAACGCTCAGCGCCGCCACGCCGCTGATCAACTGCTGGATGAACCAGATGCCCAGGAACAACAGCGCCGGGACCGACACGATCCCCACGCGCAGAATCAGCAGCCTGATGCGGTTGGTCGGGTACATGACCAGATAGGCGCCCAGCACGCCGGACAGCGCGCCCGAAGCGCCCACGCTGGGGATGGTCGAACCCTGATTCGTATAGATATGCGCCGCGCTGGCCGCCAGCCCGGTCCCGATGTAGAACAGCAGAAACAGCAGCGGGCCGAGCCGGTGCTCGATGTTGTCGCCGAAGACCCACAGAAACAACATGTTGCCGATGATGTGCGCCCAGCCGCCGTGCACAAACATCGACGTGATCAGCGTGTACAGATCGTCTCCACGCTGAATCTCGGCCGGGATCATGCCATAGGTTGTCACAAATTCCTGAAGCTGCTGCGGGTCGAGCGTGGCCTCGTAGAGAAAGACGAGCACGTTGAGTACCACAAGCGCCAGCGTAAAAAACGCGAACCCTTGTCGTGGAGAGTTATCATCGCCAACCGGAAACATAGGTCCCCCCTCGCCTGATCCATCCCAACACACATGCGGTGCGCCACACCGGCGATCAGAATGTAGCAAAGAGTGCGTTGCGCCCGGTAATCGCGCCGCAGCGCCGGGTGCACTAGCCGAAGGGGAAATCGCGCCGCGGACCGCGCTGCACCCAGATTCCCGTCTCGAACGGATCGCGCGGCGGCTCGCGGCGCAGCATACCCAGCACTGCACCGCCCACCAGCCCGCCGACAAACCCGCCGACATGCGCCCAGAACGCGACGCCGCTCGTCTGCGCCGTGGCCACCTGAAGCTCGATCAGCCCGTTGAACAACTGAGTCAGAAACCAGATGCCCAGGAACATATAGGCCGGGACGTACACGATCCCCCAATACCAGACCAGCACGCGCACCCGGTTGAACGGATAGAGCAGCACATAGGCGCCCATCACGCCGGAGATCGCCCCGCTGGCACCCACGCTGGGGATGAGCGAACCCTGGTTCGTGTAGATGTGCGCCGCGCTGGCCGCCAGCCCACAGGCCAGATAGAACAGCAGGTACAGCAGCGAGCCGAAGCGCTGCTCGATGTTGTCGCCGAAGATCCACAAAAAGAGCATGTTTCCGAAGATATGCGCGAAGCCGCCGTGCACAAACATCGACGTGAACAGGGTGTACAGGTCGCGCCCCGCTTCGATCTCGGCCGGGATGACGCCGTATTTGAAGATGAACGCCTGCAACTCATCGAGCGGCAGCACGCTCTGGTACATAAACACGAGGACATTCACCGCCACCAGCGCGACGGTCACCAGAGGGATCCCGCGCGCGCCGTGGTTGTCGTCACCAATTGGGAACATCGCTCCTGCCTTCTGCTGACCGGCGAGTCGGGCGCGCTGCGGCGGGCAGCGCAAGCTTGACACGCTGATTTGATGTTAGCGAATGCCCACCGGCGCGGCAATGTCTGCTTGCCAGAAAAGAAAACCGCGCCGCTCGCCGGGCAGCGAGAGCGCGGAACAATGATTTGAGAGCAGTGCGACGCGCCGCTCAGTCCCGGTTGACCGGATCGAGGTCCAGCATCCGGCGGACTTTCGCCACCAGGTCGTGGTGCAGAATCGGCTTGGGCAGATAGTCGGTGGCCCCGGCATCCATGCCGCTCATGACGCTTTTCGCATCGCCGCGCGCGGACAGGATCAAAATCGGCAGGTCCCCGGTATCTGACCGCTGGCGCAACACGCGGCACAACTCGATCCCGTCCATCCCCGGCATCATCACGTCGAGGATAATCAAATCGGGCGTTTCGAGTTCCAGCACGGCCAGAGCTTGATCGGCGTCCTTGGCTTTCAGCACCTCAAAGCCGCCGCGCTCGAGCATGATGCCAATGAGCGTCAGCGCGCCAATTTCGTCGTCAACCACGAGAATCCGCTTCATACCCGGGTGTCTCCATTCGCATTAGAGCAGATAGCCTTCCCCCGACTATCTGTGCCTAGTGTAACATCAAAAGGTGTCGCTGCAACTGGCCCGCTAGAACTACCCGTAACCGGATGTTCGGGCCGGCAGCCCTGTGATCTGCTCCTTTTCTCCCCGACACCCCGAGCACCTGCCGCCCCCGCACGCTGAGCAGGCGCCCTCTTTATACAACGCTTTCACGCCTTGCGCCAATCGCCTACCGCCCCGACGATTGGCTTTTGCGTACAGACTCCCTATAATCGCAGCGCCGCAAAGCTTCCAGAAGGGTGATCAAGACCGGTGCCGCTTCCCCAATCCACCACCGTCGCCTATGGCGACATTGTGCTGCTCGTCGGCAAAGACCGTCGCACCTTCATCCGCACGGTGATCGAAGGCAAGCGCTTCGAGTGCCATCTGGGCTATCTGGAGTTCGACGAGCTGGTCGGCGTCCCATTCGGCGCGCAGGTCCCGACACATCTAGGCCATAAGATGTTCGTTCTGCCGCCCAACACCAACGACCTGATCCTGCACCTGCAGCGCGAGGGGCAGATCATCTTCCCCAAAGACCTGGGGTACATCGCGCTCAAGCTGGGGATCCGGCCGGGCGTGCACGTGATCGAGGCCGGGACGGGCAGCGGGGCGCTGACGCTGACGCTCGCGCTGTTGGTCGGCGACGACGGCCATGTGTACAGCTATGAGCGCCGCGCCAAGATGCAGGAACGCGCGCTGCTCAACGTGCGCCGCGCCGGCCTGCTGCACCGTGTCACTTTCCACCAGCGCGACATCGAGCGCGGCTTCGACGAGCGCGACGTGCACGCCTTGTTCCTCGACGTGCGCGAGCCGTGGGACTATCTGCCGCAGGCCCGCGAGGCTCTGCGCGGCGGGGGCTTCTTTGGGGCCATCGTCCCGACCATGAACCAGGTGATTCAATTGACCGAAGCGCTCTATGCCGGGCCGTGGTTCCTGCTGGAGATCGAGGAACTGCTGCTGCGCACGTACAAAACCATCCCGGCGCGCATCCGACCGGACGAGCAAATGGTCGGCCACACGGGCTATCTGGTCTTTGCCCGCGCCGCCGAGCGTGAAGAGCAGGCCGCCTGGGACGCTGCGCTTCTGGCCGAGGGCGACGACAACGGCGCAGCTGAAGATGGCGGCGCTCTCGACGACGCGCCAACCGGGCCGGAAATCGACGCGAACGAGGACGCCTAGCCGCCGGTCATGTTCCCGTGCACCGGCCAGCGAAAAGCAGCCGCCCGCAACGAAAAAGGGGCCGATGTGGCCCCTTCGCGTTGACGCGCTCGGACGCGATCCAGCACGCCGCCAGCAGGCGCTAGACCTCGTCTTCCTCGTCCTCTTCCTCGCGGCGGCGGATCAGCTCCGGCTCTTCCTCGCCGGCGGCTTCCGCTTCGACCTCTTCCTCTTCCGGCAGCGCCGCCTCGAGGTAGGTCGTTGTGACCACAACCGTTTCGGGCGAGTCATGGTACGTCACGCCCGGCAACTGGGGCAGGTCCGACACCAGAATCATCTGGCCGACTTCGGTCAGCCCGGAGACATCAACTGTGATCTCCGACGGCAGATCGGCGGGCAGGCACTCGACCGTCACCGCGGTCAGCTCGTGCACAATCACACCGTTGTTGTCTTCCAGCGTGTCCGTGCTGCCCGTGAGCACGACCGGCACTTCGGTGCGGATCGCAACATCCATCTGCACCCGGTAAAAATCGACATGGAGCACATCACCGCGCAGGGGCGCCCGCTGGACGCTGCGGATCAGGGCGTTGTACTTCTCGCTGTCCACCATCAGCTCGATGATGTGCGATCCGCCAGCCTGCAGCAGCACAGGGCGCAGCTCGGCCCACGGCACCTGGAGCGAAATCGGCTCGAAATTGGGGCCGTACAATACCCCCGGGATGACCCCTTCGCGGCGCAGATGCCGGACTTCTTTGCCGGTTACGTCGCGTTTGGCTGCTTTGAGAACGATCGTCTCAGCCATGAAAACACTTTCTCCTCAGTCTCTCAGGATGGCCGGCAGCGCACAGCGGCTCGCCGCGTATCCCGCGTGGTTGTATCAACCCGACGCCCGCACATCACGGGCATCGTCAGTGATCGGCTATGGAGTCACCCTGATGGGCAGGGTGCAAAAACGCTCAGCGGAGCGGGTGCAATTGTAGCCAAGGCGTGCATCAGCGTCAATGGTCGATCGCGGCATCCGACGGTTCGACGGCGCTGCGCCCAGCCTCTATAATTGGCCCCTGGCCGGGCGCTCACCGCCGATAGGACTGGTGCATGAACCGACTCACGCTGACCGAACGGCTTGCCCTGGCGCTGATCGTCGGGATCGGCGCCTGGCTGCGTTTCCAGAATTTCGGCGCCATTGAGGTCAACATCGACCAGGTCTACCCGATCTGGCAGGCGCTTCAGACGCTTGACGCGGGCGTTTTCCCGCTGACCGGCCAGGGCACGTCGGTTCTGTTCGCCAACCCGCCGCTGACGGGCTATCTGTTCGTGCCGGTGCTGGCCGTCGCACGGCACCCCGCCGCGGCCTATGTCCTCACCGTGACGCTCAACACGGCAGCCCTCGTGCTGGCCCACCGCGCGCTGCGCCATCTGATCGGCCCGCGTCCGGCGCTTGTCGGCGCGGCGCTGCTCGCCACCAACCCCTGGATTATTGAGGACAGCCGCCGCACCTGGGTGCAAAGCCTGGCGCCCTTCTTCGTCTGCCTGGTCTTCTGGGCACTGGTCCCGGTGCTAACCGGGCGGACACGGCACCCGGGCCGCCGCCTGCTGATCGCGTTGATCGCCCTGGCGCTATTCGCGCACACCTACCTGCTCGCCTACGCGCTGCTCGCGTCGGTGGTTGTGCTGCTGGTCATCTACCGGCGGCGGGTGCCGCGCCGCGCGCTGCTGGCCGGGGCGGCTGTGTTCGCGGCGCTGGCGATCCCCTACGGGATCGGGCTAGCGCGCGAGTGGACCGTCACGCAGCAGCGCGTCGAGCAGTTCACCGGGGGCGATGCGTCGCTCTCGGATGAGGCGCTCGGGCATGCGCTGCGACTGGTCACCGGCGCGGGCTACGCCGGGCAGCGCGGGATGCGCGCCTCGGCAGACGACGCCGCACTGCGCGCCGATCTGAGCCGCCTCACCGGTGCGCCGTGGGCTGCGGCGCTGATCGCAGGCGGGCTGGGCGCAGCGTGGGCGCTTGCGGGGCGTCCCTCGCCCGCTCCGGCCCGGCGCGACGCGGCGCTGATTTTGCTGGTGTGGTTTCTGCTGCTGACTCTGCTGATGAGCTATGTCTCGCAGGCAGTACACCCGTTTTATCTGCTGCTGACCATCCCCGCCGGACACGGGCTGGCCGCGTGGGGTGTCTCGCCGCTGCTCCGGCGTCGGTTCGGGACGGCCCTGGTAGCCGCGCTGGTGATCGCAGCGGGAGCGCTCAACGCGCTCAACACCGTGCGCTTCGCCCAGCAGTCGGCGGCGCTGCCCGGCGAAGACGCCCCGTACCTCTATCCCCTGGCCGAGTCTGCCGCGCTGGGTGCGCGCCTGCGCGAGTATCGCGATCCGGAGATGGCCGTCATCAGCCCGATGGACGAATGGTCGCCGATGGCGCTGGCAGGCCGGGTCTTCCGCACCGAGCGGCTGGAAGCCTTCGGAGCGGCGGCGCTTGTCCCGGCCGGGGGCGCGCTGTATTTCAACGCGGCGCTGCCCGGCGGCGATCCACCCGCCCCACCCCCCTATGCCCGGCCCACGGGCGAGCCGCTGGTGCTCCGTGACGGGACAGCGATCCTGTTCTGGACGCTACGCCCGGAGGACCTGACCATCGACCACCCGGCAGACTTCCCGTCCGACATCGACGTGCGCTTTGCCGGGTGGACCCTGCGTGGCGATCCTGCGCCCGGAGGCGCCGTTACGCTGGACACGTTCTGGCGCGTGGATGGGCTGCACCCGGACCGTGGCATCTGGGCGTTTGCCCCCTTCGCGCATCTGCTCGACGGCAGCGGCGAGCGGCTGGCCGTGGCAGACGGACAGGCTATCTCCGCGCTCGATTGGGCCGTGGGCGACCTGATCGTCCAGCGCCACACGATCGTGATCCCGCCCGGCACGCGCGGACCGTTCGCGTTCAACGTGGGGCTGTTCGACGCCGTCCGCCGGCGCGACGATGGCACGGCGGGCATCAACGCGATCTTTCGCATCCCACACGGCGGCGAGACGCTGTTCACGCCCTTCATCCATCTGGTTCCCTCAGGCGCCGCTCTCGCCGGCGGAAGTTGACAAGGCCGGCGCCCACCGCGATAATCGCCGCATGACCAGACGACACCTGACCCAACGCATGACCGCCGCGGCGCTCGCGCTGGTCATGCTGACCTCGGCCTGCACCATGTCCAGCAAGACCGAGGTGATCCGGATCACTGCCACGCCCCAGCCGGTCGAGACGATTCCTACCCGGCCCTACGTCACACCCACCCCGCCAGCTGTGCCCACGCCCACCGTCGAGCCGCGTGCGGCGATCGACGACGCGCAGCGCGCGCTGCGCAACGGCGATTTCGTCTCTGCCGTCACGTTCTTCGAGTCGGTTGTCCGGCAGACCGGCGCAGACCCGGCTCTGCGGGCCTCCGCGGCGTACGGTCTGGGCGAGGCCAACCTGCGCGAGGGCCTCTACCAGCAAGCCGCCACCGCCCTGACGCGCTTCATCCAGGAATTCCCCACCGACACGCGCGTGCCGCAGGCGCACTTCCTGCGCGGCGACGCCTATCTGGGAATGAGCCAGTGGCAGCTTGCCATCGAAGACTTCACGACCTATCTGGCGTTGCGTCCCGGCCTGATCGATAGCTACGCTTACGAGCGCATCGGCGACGCCTATCTGGCGCTGGGCGAACCGGAGCAATCGCTCGACGCCTACGCCAAAGCCGCCGAGGCCACGCGCGAGCTGACCTCGCTGGTGGCACTGCGCGAGCGGCTCGCCGCGGGCTACCTCAACGCGGGCCAGCCGGCGAAAGCCGTCGAGCAGTACGACGCGATCCTGGCCGAGGCGCGCAATGGCCCCTACCGCGCCAGCATCATGTACCAGGCCGCGCAGGTCCAGATCAACGCCGGCAGCACCAACGCGGGCTATGCCCGGCTCCAGCAGATCGTGCAAGACTATCCCGACACGTACCCGGCCTATCAGGCGATGGGCATCCTGCTCGAAGCCGGCCTGTCGATCGATCCCTACCGGCGGGCCGTTATCAGCTTCCACAACA
This sequence comes from Anaerolinea sp., assembly GCA_020725705.1. GTDB lineage: Bacteria > Chloroflexota > Anaerolineae > Aggregatilineales > Aggregatilineaceae > DYGX01. The sequence continues at coordinate 13,114 of DYEN01000457.1, read as the reverse complement.
AGGATTACCAATCCGCCATCCAGCTTTTTAACGAGGCGACCAGCCAGAGCGGCAGCGCCTCGCCGGAACTGCTGATGATGCTTGGCAGGGCGTACCGCGAGATCGGCAACTGGCAGGCTGCCGTGACCACCTTCCAGAACGTGATCGACACCTTCCCGACCGACCCTGCTTTCGGGCAGGCGTATCTGGAGCAGGGCCGCACCTATTTTCTGAGCGGCGACGTGCAGGCGGCCATCGATACCTACCTGGCCTTCGCCACCAATCACTCCGACGTGCCCGAAGCTGCCGAGGCGCTCTGGCGCGCGGGCTATCTGTACAGCACGCAAAACAACGTCGAGCGCGCGCTGGCGACCTTCGACACGCTGGGGCAGAACCACCCCGGCACGTCCTGGGCGCAGGAAGGGCTGTTCATGGGCGCGACGCTGGCCTACAACCAGGGTAACATCGGCATGGCAGCCCAGCTTTTTAGCCGGCTGGCGACCATCGGCACCGGCGAGTATAAGGCGGCTGCGTTCCTCTGGGTTGGGCGGCTGTACCAGCGCGACGGGAAGGAAGACCTCGCCCGGCAGGCGTTCCAGGCAGCCGCCGCAGCCGATCCCGGCGGCTATTACAGCCTGCGCGCCGACGATCTGCTGCATGGCCGCGCGCCGTTCCAGCCCCCCGCTGCGATCGACCTGGAAGCGGACGAGGCGGCAGAGCTGGCCCAGGCCGAGGCGTGGCTACGCCAGACGTTCGGCATCGAGCAGGAAGGCCCACTCTACCCGCTCAGCGACGAACTGAAGGCCGATCCGCGCCTGGTCCGTGGGCAAGAGCTGATGGCGGTGGCCGATTACGCCGCCGCCGAAGACGAATTCGAGGCGCTGCGGCTCGACCGGCGCGACGACCCGCTGGCGACCTACCAACTGGCGCTGTTTTTCCGCGACATCGGGCTGAACAAGCTGTCGATCACCGCCGCCGCCACGCTGCTGACCGATGCCAAGATCGAGGACACCGCCGCCCCGCGCCTGCTGGCCCGCCTGCGCTACCCCGTCTATTACAAGGACCTGGTGCTGCCCGAAGCTGAGGCCAACAACCTCGACCCCCTGCTGATGTTCGCGCTTATCCGCCAGGAGAGCCTGTTCGAAGGGCTGGCAACCTCGCATGCCGCCGCCCAGGGGTTGATGCAGATCATCCCGGATACCGGCGAGTGGATCGCGCTGCAGCTTCGCTGGCCGAACTACCAGAACAGCGACGTCTACCGCCCGTACATCAACGTCAAGTTCGGCGCGTACTATCTGCGCTGGGTGCTGGACCAGGTGGACAATGTGCCGCATGCCGCGCTGGCCGGGTACAACGGCGGCCCCGGCAACGCCATGCAGTGGCTCCGCATCTCCGGGCCGGACCTCGATCTGTTCGTGCAGACGATCAGCTACGACGAGACGCGCACCTACGTGCGGCGCATCTACGAGCAATACAGCGTCTACCGCTGGCTGTACGGCGTCGAGTCGGTCGGCTGAGCGGCGGCCTCAGTCCGGCACGGCGTCGCGCACGCGTGGGCGGTGGTTGAGCGCCGCCGCCAGATCGGCGGCTGAGGTCACAGGCGCGGCGCAGACGAAATTCTCGCACACGTACGCCGCCGGGTTGCCGTCGCGCAGGGTGCGCGTGCGCAGCAGCGCGGGAACGGCATCCGGCCCGGCGTTGCCCGGCGAAAGCGCGACGACCGCACGCGGGCGATACGGCTCGCGCAGGACCTTCAACATCGCCGCAATCTCCGGCTGCGCCGGGTCCCCTACCAGCGCCACCTCGACCGGGCGGCGCAGCCAGAAGTCCAGCCCGATCAACATCTGCCCGAAGGCCAGCGGGTACTCGCCCAGCACGGCTCCCAGCGCGCGATAGACGCCCAGCGCCGCATCCTCGTAGCGCGTCTCCGCCGTCCAGCCGGTCAACCGCAGCAGATCGTAGGCGATCATGGCGTTGCCGGACGGCACCACATTATCCTGTACGCTGCGCGGGCGCATGACCAGCGCCTCGTGATCGTCGCTGGTGTCGTAGAAGCCGCCGTCCTCGGCGCGGAAGTGCTCCAGCACGTGATCCGCCAGCCGCTGGGCAGCGGCAAACCAGCGCGGCTCAAAAGTGGTCATATACAGTTCCAGCAGGCCGTCGATCACGTGGGCGTAGTCTTCGAGATAGGCGTTAATCTTGCTGACGCCGTCCTTGTGCGACCGCCAGAGCCGCCCATCCGGCGCCGACATCTCGCCCAACAAAAAACCCGCGCTGCGCAGCGCCGCCTGGCGGTAATCGTCGCGGTCCAGCACGCGCGCCGCCTCGGCCAGCGCCGCCAGCATCATCCCGTTCCAGGCGGCCAGGATCTTCTCGTCGCGCAGTGGGGGCACGCGCCGCTTGCGCAGGGTAAAGAGCACCGTGCGCGCCGCGGAGACGTCTTCGCGCATCTGCTCCACCGGCACGCCATGCCGCACGGCGACGCGCTCCAGCATATCGGCCACATGCAGGATATTACGCCCCTCGAAGTTGCCGGCTTCGGTGACGCCCCAGTAGACCAGCAGCGCGTCGAGATTCCCGACCACGCCATCCAGCGCCTCGCGGATCTCTTGCAGCGTCCAGACGTAGAATTTGCCTTCCTCGCCTTCGGAGTCGGCATCCTGCGCGCTGTAGAAGCCGCCCGCGGGCGAGGTCATCTCGCGCAGTACGTAATCGAGCGTGTCCTCGACAATCTCGCGGTAGAAGGGATCGCCGGAGATCTGGTAGGCGTGCAGGTAAACGCGCGCCAGCAGAGCGTTGTCGTAGAGCATCTTCTCGAAGTGCGGCACCAGCCAGCGCTCGTCCACGCTGTAGCGATGGAAGCCGCCGCCAAGCTGGTCGTACAGGCCGCCTTCGGCCATCTTGCGCAGCGTGAACAGGACCACCTGCAGCGCCGGCTCGCTGCCGGTCGCGTGGTGGAAGCGTAGCAGAAACTCGAGATTGACCGGGTTGGGGAATTTCGGCTTCTCGCGCGTTAGCCCGCCGTGCACCGGGTCGGCGCGGCGAATGAACGTATCCGCTGCGTCATCGAGCAGATCGGTGGTGAGCAGATCGGACCCGGCCGGGGCGACGCTGCTGAACTCGCGCGACAGCTCGGCGATCAGGCTGCGTCCGGTGTGTTCGACCTCGGCGCGCTTGTTGGTGAAAACGTCGACCACCGCCTCAAGCACCTGCCGGAAGCTCGGCATCCCATAGCGCGGCTCCGGCGGATAGTACGTCCCGGCGTGGAACGGGTGCCCGTCCGGCGTCAGGAAGACGGTCATCGGCCAGCCGCCCTGGCCCCGGTTGAAGGCCAGCGTCGCTTGCATGTAGATGTCATCCACGTCGGGCCGTTCTTCGCGATCCACCTTGACGGGGATGAAATGCTTGTTGATATAGGCGGCGATCTTCGGGTCTTCGAAGCTCTCGTGGGCCATAACGTGGCACCAGTGGCAAGCGGAATAGCCGATGCTGAGCAGGATCGGCTTGTCGGCTGCGCGGGCGGCGGCAAACGCTTCCTCGCCCCACGGGTACCAGTCGACGGGATTGTCCGCGTGCTGGAGCAGGTAAGGGCTTATCTCGTTGCGCAGTCTATTTGCCATCACCACATCCTCGGTTCCAACTCATACCGCATGGCGCCGTCTCAGCCAAGATTATACGAGATCGCCCCCGCGCCCCCCACCGGAACGCAAACGCCGGGCGCGTTGCACCCGGCGTCGAACGACCTGCGATCCGTACCCGGCGCGTCAGCTTTCCAGTTCAGCTTCCAGCGTGATCTCGGCGCCCTTGAAAAGCCTCGACACAGGGCAGCCTTCCTTCGCCGCCTGCGCCTGCTGCAAGAATGTCTCGCGGTCGATGCCGGGCACGCGCGCACGTGTCTTCAGATCGATGCGCGTGATGCTGAAGCCGCTCTCGCCGCGTTCGATATGCACGTCGGCTGTCGTGTGCACGCGCTCCGGCTTGAACCCCGCGCGTTCCAGCCCCAGGGCGAACGCCATCGAGAAACAGCCGGCATGCGCCGCTCCGAGCAGCTCTTCGGGGTTCGTCCCGGCGCCTTCTTCAAAGCGCGAAGCGGCAGAATAGCGGCCCTCGTACGCGCCGCTGCCAAACGACATCGTGCCTTCGCCTTCGCGAAACAAGCCATTCCAGACAGCTTCAGCATGACGAACAGGCATACTTCCCTCCACAAGCACTATCGTGTTATCCGCACAGCCAGATTGTAGCAACACCGCCCCCCAACAGCCGACCGCCACCTGCCACAAAACAACACAACCGTCGGGCCGGCCTGGCCCGGCGGCTGCAAACGAACGGACATGCTGCAAGCCTGCCATCCGGGCACGGCGCAACCTGCCACCCCGAATCGGAGCAGCGCGCGATCCAAGCGCCATCTACGGCCCGCAAGGACCGGTAAACGCCGCCACCCTGCCCCGGACCTGGGCTGCACATGGGCACCTGTTGCTGCTACAATCTGGGCACATCGACACAAACACGAGACCGACCCGACCATGTCCACTCTCCCCTCACCTCTGACCATCGTGTTCGACGGGGACTGCGGCATCTGCCAGGCGCTCGCCCAGGCGCTGGCCGACCGCGACACCGCGCGCCGCCTGCACTTCAGCGCCTACCAGCGGACCGATCTGGCTGCGCTTTCGCCCGGCCTCACGCGCGAGATGACCGCCCAGGCCGTGTACGCCGTCGCGCCGGACGGCACGCGCTGGCATGGCGCGCGCGCTGTTTTTGAAGGGTTGCGTCGGCTGCCGGGTCTTTGGGGTTGGGTGGGGCGCCTGGGCGCTCTGACCCCGGTCAGTTTGCTGGTCGAGCCGTTCTACCGGCTGGTAGCGCGCCACCGCACGCGGATCTCGCGCTGGCTCGGCCTGACGCAGTGCCGGCTCGATCTCTCGCAGCGCCCCTGACCGCCGACGCGTGGAATTTGTAAATTCTGCCCCAGCCCGCTCTCGCACAGGCCGCGCCGGGCTATAATACGCGCGGGATTGGGTCACAAGCGGAGTCAGCAGCACATGGTAGTTCAGCACTGGCCCATGCAGGGCCGGGTGTGCGTCGTCACCGGCGCCACAGACGGGATCGGGCGCGAGACAGCCGCCGGACTGATGCGCCTGGGCGCGACGGTGTGCGGCATCGCCCGCGATCGCGATAAAGCCGCTCGCGTTGCCGCCGCACTGCGCCGCGACGTGCCGGGCGGCTCGCTGGAGTTTCTGATCGCCGATTTGTCAGACATGGTCGAGGTACGGCGGCTGGCCGACGCCATCACCGCCCGCTATCCCCAGGTGCATGTGTTGATCAACAACGCGGGCGCGCTGTTTCCCACCCGTCGCCTCACGCGCGACGGCTTCGAGATGACCCTGGCGCTAAACTATCTGGCCCCCTTTCTGCTGACGCACCGGATCAGCGCGGCGCTGCTGGCAGCCGCGCCCGCCCGCGTGATCAACGTCAGCTCGTCCATGCACGCCGGGGGGCGGATCAACTTTGAAGACCTGCACGCCGAGCACGACTACAAACCCTGGGTGGCCTATGCCAATAGCAAGCTGGCGCTGGTGCTGTTTACTTACGAGCTGGCGCGCTGTCTGGCAGGAACCGGCGTCACGGCCAACGCGGTCCATCCGGGTGTGGTCCGCACCGCATTTTTCGGCAGCTCCAGAGATTACGGTCGGTTGAGCGCCGCCGAGGGTGCGGAGCCGCTGATCTACCTGGCCACCTCGCCGGATCTGGCCACCACAACCGGTCGCTACTTCGACCGCCTGCGCGCAGCCCCCTCGGGCGGCCAATCGCAGGACCGCAGCTTGGCCCGCCGCCTGTGGGAGACTACCGCCGCCCTGCTAGGCCTGGAAACCACCCTCTGCACAGCGCGTCCCGGCTTGGAATTAGATCCATCGTTGCGCTAAAATCTCGCCAGACGATTGGCATGGCAGCGCACGCGCCGCACACCGCGCCGTCCACACAGCCGGTTGGTGTGCGACTGCCGGTTCGCCATGGCCCGAATACATTTACCGCAGTATGTGATCATCAAGGAGGCAGGAGTTGAAAGACTACGGTCTGTATATTAACGGCGAGTGGGTCGACTCGGAAAGCAGCCGGCGCTTCGAGACCCGCAGCCCGATCGATGGCCGCGTCCTGGCAACCTTCCCACTGGCCACACCGGGGGATGTTGAGCGCGCCATTGACGCCGCCGAAGCCGCCTTCCCGGCCTGGAAGCGCACGCCCGCGCCCCGCCGGGGCGAGATTCTGCTGCGCGCGGCGCAGATCATGCGCGCCCGCAAGCAAGAGCTGGGCGAGCTGGTCACCACCGAGATGGGCAAGGTGATCGCCGAGGGCAAGGGCGACGTCCAGGAATCGATCGACTTTCTGGAGTACATCGCCGGCGAGGGTCGCCGTATGTTGGGGGAGACAACGCCTTCAGAGCTTCCCAACAAGTTCTGCATGACCGTGCGCCAGCCGATCGGCGTGGTCGGTTGCATCACCCCCTGGAACTTCCCGACCGCGATCCCGATCTGGAAGATCGGTGCAGCCCTGATCACGGGCAACACCATCGTCTTCAAACCCGCCAGCCTGACCCCGCTGTGCGTCGCGCGGCTGGTCGAGATCTTCGAGGAAGCGGGCCTGCCACCGGGCGTGCTCAACTTCGTGACCGGCAGCGGCAGCGCGGTCGGTAATGCGATCGTCGAGAGTCCGCGCGTGCAGGCCATCTCGTTCACCGGCGGCGTGCCTGCCGGGCGCGAGATCTACCAGAAGGCGGCCAAGTTCCTCAAATCGGTCGAGCTGGAGCTGGGTGGCAAGAACCCACAGATCGTGATGCCCGACGCCAACCTTGACCTGGCCCTGGAAGGGGTGCTCTTCGGCGCCTTCGGCACCGCCGGGCAGCGCTGCACCGCCACCAGCCGCCTGATCCTGCACCAGGACATCTACGACAAGTTCCTGGGCATGCTGGTCGACCGCGTCGAGAAGTTCAAGGTCGGCAACCCGCTCGACCCTGAGACGGACATGGGGCCGGTGGTCGATCAGGCGGCGGGCGAAGGGATCATGAGCTACATCGAGATCGGCAAGGGCGAGGCCAAGCTACGCTTTGGCGGCGAGCGCCTGACCGGCGGCCTGTACGATCAGGGCTTCTATATCCAGCCGACGATCTTCGAAACCGAGCACGGCACGCGCATTAGCTGCGAGGAGATCTTCGGGCCGGTACTGAGCGTGATCAAAGTCGGCAGCTATGAAGAGGCGATCGAGGTGGCGAACGATGTCGAGTACGGGCTGTCGTCGTCGATCTACACGCGCGACGTCAACCTGGCCTTCCGCGCCATCGACGATCTGGTGACCGGCATTACCTACATCAACGCGCCGACCATCGGGGCCGAGGTTCACCTGCCCTTCGGCGGCACCAAGAACACCGGCAACGGCGGGCGCGAGGCCGGCACCGCCGCCATCGACGAGTTCACCGAGATCAAGACTGTGTTCGTGGACTACAGCAACCGCCTGCAGAAGGCGCAGATCGAGCACGATTAGCGCGCCGGACGCGTGGCGCTCACACCCGCACAGAAAAGCCCGCCCTCGAATGAGGGCGGGCTTCGCTTTTCAGGCTGGGGGACGTGGATTTGAACCACGACTGACGGATCCAGAGTCCGCTGTTCTGCCGGTTAAACTATCCCCCATCGACGAACGGCATTGTAACACACCGCTCCCTGCTTGACAAGGGTTTTTGCCCCGCGCACAGAGGGGCGATCAGGCGTGGCAGCGAGCCGGCCCACCAAAGGACTTCCGCCGGCAGGGCGGTAGGAAGTTCGCCCGGTGCATGCTAGAATCAGACACTACCACTTCGGCGCGGCCACCATACGGCCATTCACAGGGGCGACACGACATGGCTCACCAGCACACAATACCTTGGAAAGCAGGCCTGGCAGTCTTTCTCGCAGCGTGCGCAATGGGCGCGCCCATCGCCCCGGCCACCGCGCAGGGCGATGACGTCCGCCTCATCCAGACGGCGGAATATGACCTCGGCATCGACTGTCCGGTGACTGCCGCGCCTGACCCGGCAGGGTCGGTCCTGTGGGTGCTGATGGACAACTGCTTCCAGTACGAATACGTTCTGCATGCTTACGATATCGAGACCGGGACGCGCGTCAATGCCGACGATCAGAGGGCTGCGCTGTCGGCTCTCGATGGCGTCTACATCGATCAGTTCATCTCGCCGCTTGGCTTCACCCCGGCGGGCGATCTGAGCATACGGTACTACGATTCAGACGAGGCGCACAGCAAGAATCTGCTGATTCCCCTGGCCGGCGGCGGCGAGCCGGCCATCCGGACAAGCGACACGTTCGACGCGCTGCTGGCCGGATACAGCGAGTATCCGGAGTTCTCCGTGTACAGCCCCGATCACACGCGAATTGTGGCATTTGGCGCGGCGAGCCTGCATGTTTTGGACGTGGAAGCGGAAGCCGAGATCGCGGAGATCCCGGTTGAGGGTGGCACGGACTATGTGCTCGCGTCGTTTTCGGCGGATGGAGAGCACCTCTACGTTATCCGCATCAATGACCCGGCCAGCACGACCGATCTCTCGTCGACGCTGCTCATCTACCGCCTGCCGGATGGCGAGCTGCTCCGGCAATACACCCTGCCCTCTTCCGCCGTCTGGCTCAGCCCCGACGAGACACGGGCTGCGGTCCTGTTGTTCAGCACCAACATCGGCGAGCAGAGCGATCTGATCGTCCTGGAGCTGGATAGCGGCCTCACCAGCGCGGCATCCTCGCTGCTAGAGGACCCGGCCCCGGTGACCACCTGCCTGAACGACGGAAGCAACGTGAGCGGCCTGGGGTACATCTCCAGCGGGTATCTGAGTCTGTCCAGCTTGCACTGGCTGCCCGATGGCTCCGGTCTGGTGCTGACTCTGTCCGCCAGGGGCGAAGGCGCACAAAGCGTCTCGAGCTTCTGCAGCTTCAACTATAGCCGCATGCGCACCTACGCAGTGTCCGGCGCGGCGAACTGACTCCGGCGCGCCGTCCTTTGCCGGGGATGGCACCTAGCCGAGCGGCGCGTCGGGAATGATCGAAATGCCCACCGTGCCGGGGCCGCTGTGCACGCCCAGCGCGGGTGAGAGCTGGGCGATAACCCACTCCAGAACCGAATAGCGTTCCTCAAGCAGCGCGCGGAACTTCTCCACTTCCTCGCGGGCCGCCACGTGCATCAGCGCGGCGCGGATGGTGCTGCCTTCGGGGATGCGGTTCAGTGCCAGCGCGACGATGCGCTTGTACGCCGCCGCGCGCGAGCGGGCCACGCCGAGCGGCGCCGGCATCCCCCCGCGCATCCCGATGATCGGCTTGATGTCAAGCAAATCGCCCACCATGCTTGTTACCTTGCCGATCCGCCCGCCCCGTTGCAGGTATTCGAGCGTGTCGTTGGTGAAGCCGACAAACGCCTGTTCCGCGATCCGGCGGGCCACGGCGACCACTTCGGACAGCGACAGGCCCTGCAACGCGGCCCGCGCCGCCTGGATGACGGCCCAGCCGTGCGCCATCGCCACCTGCTGCGTGTCCACTACCTCAATCGGGAAGCCGGGTAGCTCGGTCTCCGCCAGCCGCCTGGCGAGCAGCGCGGACTGGTAGCCGCCGCTGCCGGTGCCCGTCATGCTGACGGCAACCGCACCGGTTCCCCGGCGGGCGGCTGCGCGAAACGCTTCTAGATATTCACCGGCGCTGGGGTTGGCGGTCGTCGGCCATTCGGGCGCGCTCTTCAGCCATTCGTAGAACTCGTCTGCCGGCATATCGACGTTGTCCCGCAGCGTCCCGCGCATGCTGTGCACATAGTATGGCACGACCTCAATGCCCAGCTCAGCCGCCATCGCTTCTGGCACACTTGCGCAGCTATCGGTCACCACAATCACCACGATCCGGTCTCCCTTGCGAACTCCGTCGCCAGAAGGCGCGCCGGCAGCGAGCCGCTTGCATCATCCCCGGCCAAACAACCCGACGCGCGCCTGCACTCTCAGTATACAGGCAAGTGCACGTTTGTGCTGCACCACGCGGCCCCTCAGGTTGTGCACGCTGTACAGAGCAGAATTTTTGCAATATTCATCTTACTTTCTATAATGTGGGCATTGGCCGATGCGTCCGGCACACACGGAACTGAACGTGAACACAATCATTCATCTGGTTTGTTCGTGTCAGTCTGGCAGCCCACCCCCGGTGGTCTGTACGTGTGCCTATCGCTGACGCCAGCACGTCCCGTGGTTGGACAAGAAAGGCTCGGACCACCGTCCGGGCCTTTTTTGATCCCGGTTGACAGTCTTGACGGTCTGATTGGAGGAAAACATGAGCAACGTGTACAACGACATCCTGGCAGCGAACGAAGCCTACGCCCGCGCGTTCGGGGACAAGGCCAATCTGCCGATCCCGCCCGCGCGCCGGGTCGCGATTCTGACGTGCATGGACGCCCGGCTTGACCCAGCCCAGTTCGCCGGGCTGCGCGAGGGCGATGCGCACATCATCCGCAACGCAGGTGGCCGCGCCAGCGATGATGCTATCCGGTCGCTGGTGATCTCGTACAAGCTGCTCGGCACGCGCGAGTGGTTCGTCATTCACCACACCGAGTGCGGCATGCAGACCTTCACCGACGAGGTGATGCGCGAGCTGCTGGCCAGCAGCCTAAAACCGGCTCGGCTGGAAGCAGGCCGCTGGCAGGACCCCGGCGGCGGACCCGGCTCGACTGAGGGCGAGTTCATCAACTGGCTGACGTTCAAGGACCTGGAAGAAAGCGTGGTCGCGGACGTGCAGCGCATTCGCAATCACCCGTTGGTTCCGGGCGACATCGCCATCTACGGCTTTTTCTTCGATGTGAAGTCGGGCCGCCTGATCGAGGTCCCGCAAGCCAGCGAAGCAGGCCGGCCTCGCTAGCGAGCACCTCGCCGCGCCCACACCCCGGCAGGGCCACCCGTGCGGGTGGTCCTGCTTGCCCCGGCCCCGCGCATTTCCTGCGGATCGGAATTCATGCCATAATGACGGCGTCCATCCACTGCCCAATCACATGGGGGGCCTCGATGCTCGATTCCCTCTTGCAAGACCTTCAAGACCCTGATCCCCAGGTGCGTGGCGAGGCGATTATCCGGCTCGCCAACCTGGGCAACCGGAACGCGCTGCCGGCGCTGGCGGCTGTTCACCGCAACGACCCGGACCCGCGCTTGCGCGAGTTGGCGCTCAAGGCCGGGCGCCACATCCAGCTCAACGCGCCGCAAACCGAGGCGCCAGCCAGAACGGCGCCGCCCGCGCCGAAGACCATCGCGCCTCACGAGCGCGCGCGGGCACGCAGCCTGCTCGACGCCGCCGCTGGCTACCATATCGGCGGTGAGTACGCGCGCGCCATCGAAAGCCTGGGCCGCGCGCTGGATATCGACCCCGCGCTGTCATCGGATGGCTTCGCCACCAACCTGGCCGCCGCGCTGACCGGCCTGCCGCGAACCGAAGCCGTCGCCGTCGTTGGTGACCCGGTCCGTCGCGCCGCGCTGATCGAGGAAACCGGCGGCAAGAAAAAAAGCGGCGCCCCGCCGCGCCCGACGCCGATAATACCCACGATGCCACCTGGGGCAGTGTTCTGATCGACGCGCTGCTCTATGCGCTGGTCGCAGCACTAAGTATGGCGGCGATTTTCGTGCTGTCGCTCGACATGCTCAAGGACCTGTACGCATCTCTGCCGCCGAGTGCCACCACCGGCTCGCTGACTGCCGAGGAACTGGACCTGCTGACCCACACCGACCTGGCCGTGCTGCTTCCATTCGCGCTGATCAGCGGGCTGTACGGCGTTGTGGCCCTGCTCTTTCAGGGCGCCACGATCCACTTCGCGGCGGTCACCTTCTTCGGCGGGATGGCCTCGCTGGTCTATTTCTACCGGCGCTTCATCCCGTTCCAGACGGGGGTCACGCTGGCCTACGCGGCGGTGTTCATCGCCATCGCGCTGCTCGGATCCGGGATCGAGCCGTGGATCATGCTGAGCGCGGCGGGCATGCTCGGCTCGATCATCGTGTTGTATCTGCTGGCCGACCTGGTTGCGAAGGTTTACCGCTTCGGCTGGTGGTCCGGCTGCGGCGCGATCGTGATCGGCGGGCTGGTGCTGGCGGCAATCTCGTTCGTGGGCAGCATGATGCTCACCTGGCTGCTCAGCACGCTGATCGAGGCCATCGTTTGAGCCGCAGCATTACTCCTGCGGCTGAGCGAGCGTCTCCAGGCTGGCGATCGCCAGGTCGATGCGGCGCAGGGATTCATCGCGGCCCAGGATCTCCATGGTTTCGAACAGGGGCGGCGCGACCTGCTGCGCCGTGGTTGCCATGCGCAGCACCCCAAACAACTGGCCCGGCTTCAGCCCAAGCTGCTGCGCCAGCGCCCGCAGCGCAGGCTCCTGCGTCGCGGCGCTGAAGTCCGGCAGGGCGGCCAGCGTATCGCGCGCCTGCCGCAGGGCGTCGAGGGTTTGCGCAGCGTCCATCTTGGGCTGGATCAGTGCATCCGGCGGGGCCGGCTCGAATTCCTCGGCGAAGAAAAAGCCCGCCACCGGGATCGCGTCGTTCAGCGTCTTGATGCGCGGCTGGACCAGCGGCACCACGCGCACCAGCCGGTCGAGGTCTACCCGATACCCGGCGCGCTCGAAGACCGGCAGCAGCAGCTGCGCCAGCCGCTGCGGGTCCATCTCGCGGATATACACGCCGTTGAGCCAGTCCAGCTTCTCGATGGGGAAAACACTCGCCGCCGGGTTGACGCGGCGCAGATCGAAGCGCTCAATGGTCTCCTCAACGCTGAACACCTCGCGGTCGTCGCCGAAGCTCCACCCGACGTTGGTCAGGAAGTTGACGATCGCTTCCGGCACGTAACCGGCTTCCTGGAACTCGTAGAGCAGCACCGGGATCTTGCGCCCGCTCTCGGTAAACCCGGCGCTGCGCTTGGAAAGCTTACCCTTGCCGCTGGGGTTAAGGATCACCGGCAGATGCGCAATCTGCGGCATCTCCCAGCCAAACGCATTATACAGATTGCGGTGCACCGGCGCGGATGAGATCCACTCCTCGGCGCGCAGGATGTGCGAGATGCGCATGAAGTGATCGTCCACCACGTTCGCCAGGTGATAGGTCGGATATCCG
>DYEN01000456.1 GCA_020725705.1 Anaerolinea sp. | reverse complement strand
GTTGGTCGAGCAGCCAGCGCTCGCCTGCCAGCGAGAGCGGATAGTTGATCGTCCCCACACAGCCGAACGGGCGCCCGGCATGGTTGGCCGGGCAGCCGGAGCAATACGGCGCCCAGGGATCCAGCTCGCGCGCCGCGTCGAGCAAGTCCTGCACGACGATCACTTCCTGCTCTTCGGTCCCATCGGCGGCGCGACGCACCATCTCGAACCCCATCTGGCGCGGCGAGCGGTTGTCGCCCTGGTCCCGGTAGAGCTGGATCACCGCGTTGGCACGCTCGCGCCCTTTCAGCCGCGCCATCATGCCCTCGACCGTCAGCGCACGCTTCGGCTCGCAGTCATAGTGAACCAGATAGTCAATGCCCATCGCCGGTCACTCGTAGAAACAAACCGCCCCGCATCAACGCCGACGCGGGGCGGCTTTTGCGTCACACCATCCACGCTTAGCGGATCACCAGATCCGCCACACGGCCTTCGATCAGCCGCACGAACGCCGCATTGACCCAGCCCGGCTGCCCTTCGTAGGTGATCAGATACCACGCGCCGTTGCGGTTGCGCGCCTCGATCACAAACTCGGTGCCTGCCGGAATCAACCCAAGCTCATCGGCGGTCAGGGTGGCGTTGTTGCGGAACACCAGGTTGCTCAGCGCCCGCCCGCGCACTGTGACCGCCGGGTTGCCCTGTTCGGTCACCGGGACGAAAACCTGGCCTGCCGGCGGCGCCGGAACGACCTCGGTGCTAACCAGCAGGTCGCTGACGCGGCCCTCGGTCAGGCTGACGAACATTGCCGACAGCCAGCCGCGCACGCCCTGATAATCCACCAGATACCACGCGCCGTTGCGGTTGCGGGCCTCGATGTCCACAATCGCGCCCACGGGCACCGTGCCGATCACGCGCGAGGAAAAGGCCGAAGGGCCGTCGCGCAGGTTGAGGTTATCGTTGACGCGGCCTTTGACCGGTACCTGCGGCTTGGCAACCGCCGTGAACTGGCCCGGCAGCACGTCCACGTGAACACGCGGGATCTTGAAGACGAAATCCTGGTAGGTATCGCCGTCCAGGTCCTGGTTGAGCGTCGAGTCCGCGGCCCACAGGTAGACCCACTCGTTGCTGACCCATCCCTCGCGGCCATCCTTCAGATCGATCAGCACCCACGACATATCGGGCACCGCGCCCAACACAATATAGTTCTTGGGATATTCGATCTGGGCGATCACCGGGTGGCCGGTGCCGGGTCCACTGCGCACGTTGAGGCGCGTTGCGGTCACCGAAGCCCAGACTTTCACTGACGGGTCGCCGGCAGGCTGGCCCGCGCCGCTGCCGTCGCCACGCGGTGTGCCGTCCGGGTTCATGGCTTCCCAATGGATCCAGATCTCGGCGTTGCCACCGTCGTCAAAGTACTCGACCCGCACTTCGTGCGTGCCCGCAGTCAGTTCGTAGAGGTCTGCCGTGTAGGTCTGCGTGCCGGATGTCGGCCCCCACCGGTCGATGATCAGCGTGGTATCCACCCAGACACGCACGCCGCCATCCGCCCGAACCGTGAAGCGCCACCACCCGGGGATGGCGAAACTGCCGTTGTGGGTCCAGCGCGCGCTGAAGTTATCGGCAGGCAGGGCCGGGTCCGGAGCGCCCGCGCCCCATTGGAAGTTCAACGCGTTGTCCACGCGGGTGATCACCGGGCTGCCGGACAGGTTCGCGTTGTTCCAGTATTGCGCGTTCCACGTGCTGCTGCCGGGCTGCTGCACCGGCTGAGCCGGCGTGGTGACGCCGGGACCTTCCCATGTCACCTGAACGCCCGCCAGCCCGGTTTCTTCGTAATACTCCACCTTCAGCTCGTGCGGGCCGGCGGTCAGGCTGTCCAGCGTGGCGGTGTAGGTGGTGTAGCCAGCCGGCGTGCCGTGCCACTGATCGACGATCAGGGTGGTGTCGATCCACATCCGCACGCCGTCATCGGCGCCCACGCGAAACGTCCACCGCCCGCCCACAGGGAAATTCACCGTTTTGGTCCAGCGGGCGCTGAAGTTGTCCGCCGGCACAGCCGGATCGGGCGAGCCAAGCGCCCAGTTGAAGTCGATGCGGTCGTCAATCCGGGTGACAACAGGCGCCCCTTGCAGGTTGCGGTTGTTGAAGTACGACGCATTCCACTGCGTGCCGGGGTTCGCCTCTGCAATGGGGAGCCGGGCCACCGGAACTGGCAAGACGCCCAGCGCCAGGGCCAGCACCAGGACCGTCAGAAGGCCATAACCTGTACGTTTCTTCATGACGTCTCTTTTCCCCTCACCATACGAAAGCCAGAATAGGCGGGGATTATACCGGACCGGCAGAACGTCCGGCAACTTCGGAAACGGGACTCTGGTCCTATTAAGAGGCAGCTATTAGGGAGAAAGATTGCCCGGCTTGCACCGGCCCTTACCGTTGGGAGGCGGCAGCCAGCTCCAGGACGCGCACGGTCTGTTCCGCGGCACGCTGCCACGAGAACTGCCCGGCCTGCCGGTAGCCGCGCGCGACCAGCGCCGCCCGTAGCTCTGCGTCGGCCACCACACGCTCGATGGCGCGGGCAATCGCTACCTCGTCGCGGGGGTTGACGAGCAGCGCAGCATCGCCCGCTACCTCGGGCAGCGACGACGTGCTGCTGGTGATCACCGGCGTGCCACAGCGCATCGCTTCCAGCACCGGGAAGCCAAACCCCTCGTGCAGCGATGGGAATAGCAGCGCCAGCGCGCCGCTGTACAGCGCGGCGACGTCGGTGTCGTCGATGTAGCCCGGCAGACGAACGCCCGCCACGCCCTCGACCCAGCGCGGGTCGTAGAGCCAGCCTTGCTGCCCGGCCAGCACCAGCCCGATATCATCCCGCCCCGAATCGCGCCGCCAGCGCGCGTACCCGCGCACGATCCGCGCGATGTTCTTGCGCGGCTGGAGCGTGCCGACAAAAAGCAGATAGGTCTCCGGCAGGCCGTAGCGCGCACGCACCGCTGCCAGCCGCTCGCCGTCGGTCACTCGCGCGAGCGTCGCATCCACACCGGGATAGACCACGCTAATCTTGTCCTGCGGCACGCCATAATGCGCCGCCAGATCGCGCGAGGTCGCCAGCGAGTCCGCGATCACACGGGTGGCTCGTCGCACGCTGTGGCGCGTGGACCAGTCCAGATAGCGGCGGCTCAGGCCGGGGTGCGCCTCGGGAAAGTAGATGTAGCCGAGATCGTGGACGGTGACCACAGCCGGACCCGGAAAAGCCAGCGGCAGCGCGTGCGAGGGCACAAAGGTGACATCGGGCCGCGCCCGCCACAACGCCGCCGCGAAGCGGAAATGCGTCCACAGGCGCGGCGCGGGGATGACACGCTGCTCGGCGTGCGGGACGGCAGGCAACAGATCGGGTGGGGGCGAGTCCCGGAAATAGAGCAGATAGCGGTGCGGCGTGTCGAGCGCCAACAGCGCGCGGATCAACTGCAGCGCGTAGGTCTCGGTCCCGGTCCGGCGGGCGACCGTGGTCCGGCTGGCATCTACCGCGACGGTCAAGGGCCGCATCACGCCCCCTAGCGCGCTCTCCGGCGAAACGCCAGCGGCAGCAGCCCCAGCCCCAGAACAGACAGCAGCAGCGGCCAGTACTCGGCGGCGCGGTCGAGCAGGCGCTGCTCGATCGCCCCGCCGGTCACGGCGAAGGCCGCACCCGCCGCCACCAGAGTCAGCACGGTCAGCAGCACCAGTGGCCGCTCGTGTCCGCGTTCGATCAGATAGGTCAGGAAGAAGGTTACGCCCAGCGCCACGAGCGCGATCGGCCACCATTCAGCCGGGTCCGGTTCGGCCTCGATGTAGGTCACCAGGCCGTAGATCAGGCCGGCGGTCACCCACGCCAGCAGGCCGACGAACAGCAGGCCACGCTCGCGCCGGCCAAAGACCAGCGCGTGAAACACGGCGGTGAACGCCAGCACACCGCCAAACCCCAGCGCGAGCGTCCGATCGCTGATGTCGGGCACCCCCTCCACCTCGAAGGCCCGTGCGCTGAGGTACAGGCCCAGCGCGATCAACGCCAGCGCCAGCGGCAGCATGCTGATCTGCGTCCGCAGGCGGCGGCGGAAACGCTGCGCGCGGGGCTGGCGCAGCCGCTCGTCCTCGTCGAGTGCCGCCGGCTCGCTCGCGGCCCGCGCGGGTAGTGGCACGGCAGCGGAAGGTTCGTCGCTCACCGTCCGGCCGGCAACCCCCGGCTCGACCGCGCCCACATCGCCGGACGGCGCCTCATCGATCGCCGCCGCGCCGGCGTACTCGTCGCCATACCCGCCGCCGAAATCGCCGCCGTCCTCGGCGACATATGCATCGGGATACTCGTCCGCCTCGGCGCCGCCATAGGCGGCATCATCCGCCGCCACATCAACGATATCCTCGACCGTTGCATCGGCAGCGTCGCCAATCATCTCGTCAGCAGCGTCGTCGTGCGCCTCATCCTCGGCGGGCAGGGTGTCGCGCTCTTCATCCATGAGCAGTGGCCTCCGTCCATGCTGTATTGTAACGCCGGGCAAGCGGAAGGCAACTCGGGCGCACTCGCCCAAAGTGCCGCGTGGGGGTAAAATGCCCATCAGGCGACGCGATCTTCTACGACGGCAGGAGCGCACCAGCGATGGAGCCAGACTGGGAACGGCCGGACGCGCATGTCGTGATCCTGGGCGTGCCGGTTCACGCCATCACCTTCTCCGGTCTGCTCGATACCATCGCCACCTGGATCGCGCGGGGCGACCGCACCTATCAGATCTGCACCGCCAGCCCCGAATTCGTCATGATCGCGCAGGCTGACGACGCGTTCATGCACGTGCTGCGCCAGGCCGATCTGTGTGTGGCGGACGGCGTCGGGCTGCTGCTCGCGGCGCGCTTTCTGGGGCGCCCGCTGCCCGAACGGGTCACCGGATCGGATGGGCTGCCGCTGATCGCGGAGCGCGCGGCGCAGGCCGGCTGGAAGCTGTTTCTGCTGGGCGCGGCGCCCGGCGTGGCGGAGCAGGCCGCCGCCAACCTGACCCGGCGCTATCCGGGCCTGCGCATCGTGGGTACCTACGCGGGCAGCCCGGACCCGGCTGAGGATGACGCGCTGGTCGAGCGGATTAACGCCAGCCAGGCGGACATCCTGTTCGTAGCGTATGGCGCCCCGCGTCAGGACCTGTGGATCGCGCGCAACGCGCCGCGCCTGTCGGTCAAGGTGGCGATCGGCGTGGGCGGCGCGATTGATTTCGCCGCCGGCAGGGTGCCGCGTGCGCCGCGCTGGATGCAGCGCCTGGGTCTGGAATGGCTGTACCGGCTCTATCGCGAGCCGTGGCGCTGGCGGCGGATGCTGCGCCTGCCCCGGTTCGTTTGGGCCGTGGTGAGGAATCGCGAGCAGGCACTGTCCGAGAAGTGAGGCAGCGCGCATGACCATCTATCTCGACGTTTCGGCAGCCGTCAACAGCCGCGCCGGGCTGGGGCGCTACACTCGCTCGCTCGCGGACGCGCTCGTTGCCGAGCTGGAGATGCCGCCCACCCTGTTCTACAACCGCACCGCGCAGGCCCGCGTCCCCGAAGCATGGCGCCATCTGCCACAGCGCGCCTTTCGCATGGGCTACAAACCCTGGCGTATGCTTGTCTGGCAGGGGCAGCTTTTGCGTATGGATTTCAGCCGGCTGGTGCCGGGCGCGGCCATCTTCCACGCCACCGAACATCTGTTGCTCCCCCTGCGCGACATCCCGACCGTGCTGACCATCCACGACCTGATCTTCAAGCTCTTTCCGGAGCATCACAAGAAGCTCAACTACTACTTTCTGAACCTGGCCGTGCCGCTGTTCGTGCGCCGCGCCGATGCCATCATCGCCGTTTCGCAGGCCACCAAGAACGATCTCATGCGCCACTACGGCACGCCGGATCACAAGATCACCGTGGTGCACGAGGCTGCCGCGCCGCATTTTCGCGTCGTGCCGCCCAGCGAGGTCGCCCGCGTCCGCGCCAAATATGACCTGCCAGAGCGCTTCCTGTTGAGCGTCGGCACCATCGAGCCGCGCAAAAACCTCACCCGCCTGGTCGAAGCCCTGGCAAACCTGCGCAAAGACGACCGCAACCTGAGCCTGGTGGTGGTGGGGTCGAAAGGCTGGATGTACGACGAGTTCTTCGCCAAAGTCGAAGAGCTGGGGCTGCAAAGCGCCGTGCGGATGCTGGGCTTCGTGCCGGACGAAGACCTGCCTGCCGTCTTCCGGGCGGCCACGATCTACGTCATGGCGTCGGTCTACGAAGGCGCGGGGCTGCCGCTGCTCGAAGCGATGGCATGCGGCGTGCCGGTGGTCAGCAGCCGCGAGTCCAGCCTGCCGGAGCTGGGCGCCGACGTGCCACGCTATTTTAACCCGTACGATGTTGAGAATATGACCGAGGTGCTGCGCCTGGTGCTGACCGACGAGCCGCTGCGCGCGCACCTGGCAGCGCAGGGACCGCTGCGGGCAGGGCGCTTCTCGTGGCAGCGGGCCGCCCGCGAGACGCTTGACGTCTACGAGCGCGTAGTGCGCAACTACCACTAAGCCGCCCTTTGGCACCGGCGCGCAAAGCGAGGGAGACAACCATGCTGGTGCGTGAGGTTATGACCACCAACCCGACCACGGTGCGGCCCGACGACACCCTACGCACGGCTCAGGAGTACATGTTCGGCTGCGAGTGCCGGCGGCTGCCTGTCGTCGACGAAAACGGCCGCTTGGTCGGGATCATCACCGACCGCGACGTGCGGCTCGCGCTCAACTCGCCGCTGATCCTGCGCGAGCGCTGGCAGGACGACCTGCTCGTCAACCAGACGACCGTCGAAGTGTGCATGACGCCCGACCCGTTCACCATCGGGCCGGACGCGCCGGTTGAGGACGCGATCACGCTGCTGTTGGAGCGCAAGATCAGCGGGCTGCCGGTGCTTGACGGAGATGAACTGGTCGGCATCATCACGATCACCGACCTGCTGGTTGCGCTCCGAGACCTGCTGCACCGCGAATAGCCGGGCTATTCAGCCTCGATCTTCCAGTCGAAATCGTCGGCCAGCTCCCACTCGGCGACGTTGACGGCCGGCAGAGTAAAGACGAAGCGCGCGCCACCCCCCGGCGCGTCCTCAACCCAGATGCGCCCGCCGTGTGCCTCGACCGCCAGCCGGCAGAATGCCAGCCCCAGCCCGGTTCCCCGCCGCCGGCCCTGCCGCGAGCCAAGCTGGGTAAAGCGGTTGAACAGACGCTCTTTGTCCTCTTCGGGAACCCCCGGACCGTCGTCCTCAACCACGATCTGCACCATCGGCCCCCCGCTGTCCTGCTGCGGCAGGGCTTCGGCGCGCACGACAATATGCCCGTGAGCCGGCACGAACTTGGTGGCATTATCCACCAGGTTCAACAGCACGCGCTCGATCTTCTCTTCGTCGACGTAGAGCGCAGGCAGATCGTCGGGCAGGTCGGCGCGCAGCTCAATCGCCAGCTCGTCGGCCAGCGGCGCGAACTCCGCCAGCACATCCTGGCACAAGGCGCCGAAGATCACCGGCTCGCAGTCGAGGTCCATCACGCCGTTTTCCAGCTTGGCAATATCCAGCAGCGAATCCACCAGGCCGAGCATCTTGCGCACGGCGCGCATCGCCGTGTCGGTCGTCTCGATCACCGTCTCGCCGATGACGCCGTGACCGGATGCCGTATCGCGCAGCAGTTTCAGCCCGGTCGAGATCGCGGTCAGCGGGCCGCGCAAGTCGTGCACGATCATGCGGCTGAGGTCTTCACGCGCCTGGGCCAGCTCGCGCTCGTGCGTGACATCGCTGAAGACCAGCAGCAGGCCGATGGCCGTGCCGGTTCCATCGCGCACGGGGACAACCACGCGGTCGAGCCAGCGCTGGCGCGGGGTCGAAAGCTCGTAGCCGGTACGCCCGCCGTCCTGTGCCGCCTCGTCCCAGGTCCCTTCTTCGAGCATCGACACCAGCCGCGCCAGCGCCTCGCCCTGGAAGCCGAACCGTTCCGCCAAGCCCAGCGCGGGATCGCGGGCCAGCGCCGCGACCGGGCGCCCGATCAGCCCGGCCGGGTCCAGCCCCAGCAGCGCCTCGACGCGTGGATTCGCCAGGGCAAAGCGCCCCGCCGCGTCGATCAGCACCACAGCTTCCTTCATGCTGTCGAGGATGATTTGCAGGCGGTCGCGCTCGATTTCGATGCGCTGGAACAG
>DYEN01000455.1 GCA_020725705.1 Anaerolinea sp. | reverse complement strand
GGGCTGAACGGCGGCGATCTCGTCGGCGGTGGCCGGGCGGTAGTCCAGATAAGGCGCGCAGCCCGCGTTGCGCACGTTACCCTGCGCGTCAATCTCGACAAAGTGCACCTCTTGCGAAATGAGGCGCTGGCTCCGGTCGCGCGCTGGTCGCGCATCGTGAATGCTCTGTTCGAGGTAGAACAGGGCACGCACTGCCGTGCCGGGATCGGTGGGGTCGACCAGCACCGCGCCGCGCCTGAGGATGTCCCGGTGGCGTTCCAGAATCAGGTCGATGGTTGTGTCCAGCAAAGGATGGCCGGGGCAGATGAATACGGCCAGCGGTTTGCCCGGCGCGCTGATCAGCGGCTTGTCGAAGCAGATGCGCTCGTAGCGCTCCAGGACACGGGGACCGTTGCCTCTCTCCCGGGCGCGCTCCCGGATGCTCCCCGGGACATATGTGATCTGGTAGCGGCCTGGCTCGCGCTCGCGGATAGAACCGCCCAGGTGCCGGAACGCTTCGAGAAAGAACGACTGGATGTAGAACGGTTGCAGGCGTTGGGCCGCGGCGCGCTCCATATCCTCGCGCAGCGCGAAGATCTTTTCGGTGCTCAGGCTTTCCGTCGCCAACGAGCGGCTTTCGAGCAGCTCGCGCACACGCTCTCGGTCGAGGGCGTTGTCGACCGCTGTTGCGAGCCGCGCGCGCACGTCGGGGCGCTCGCCGTAGCGGATCGCCTCGACCAGCAGCTTGCGGAGTGGCGCCTCTGTAAACAGGCTGCCCAGCACATCGAAGACCTGTCCGTTGAGCGCCTGCCGCTCCACTTCGAGCTTGTCCAGCAGCCGTCGATAGACATACCCTTCGCGTGTCTCGCCGGCCACCAGGTTCCACAGATGGCAGACTTCGGTCTGGCCGATGCGGTGGATGCGCCCAAACCGCTGCTCCAGGCGGTTTGGATTCCACGGCAGGTCATAGTTGACCATCAGGTGCGCCCGATGCAGGTTGATGCCTTCGCCCGCGGCATCCGTCGCGACTAGGACGGTCACGTTCGGATCGCTGCGGAACCGTTCCTCAACCGCGCGGCGTTCCTCGCGCCGCATGCCGCCGTGTATGACGACGACCTGTTCCGGGCGTCCGAGCAGGGTGGCGATTCGCTGGTGCAGGTAATTGAGCGTATCACGGTGCTCGGTGAAGACGACGAGCTTGCTGCGTCCCTGTTCTCGGTCAACCATTTCCGCATTGGTTTGCATCAGGCTGGCGAGTTCTTCCCACTTGCGGTCCAGCCCGCTCAGGCGCACGCGCCGGGCCATCGCTTCAAGCTCGCGCAACCGCGCAATTTCAAGCTCTAGCTCCGCAATGGTCCGGGCGGCGGTTGCCCGGTCGACAACTTCATCTTCGATCTGCTCGATCTCGGCATCGGGCGCGTCATCCAGGTCGTCGAGGTCGTCGTCGCTGAACAGCGGCAGATCGGGTTCGGGCAGTATCTCGGCATCGCGCCTGAGTTGTTTCTCGTACTGCAAACGTTCTTCCAGGCGCTCGCGGCGGCGCTGGAGCGAGCGATAGATTGCCTCTGGTGATGAAGCCAGGCGCCGCTGCAGGATGGTCAGCGCGAACCCAACCGTCCCTTTCCGCCCGCCGCTTTCGAGCTGGTCTGCCCGGTTGAACTCCTGACGCACATATTCGGTGACGGCTTCATATAGCCCGGCTTCCGCTTCGGACAGCGCATAATCGACCGTGTAAGCTTTGCGCTCTGGGAAGAGCGGCGTGCCGTCGAACTTACGCAAACTTTCCTTGACCATGCGGCGCATGAGGTCGGAAACGTCCACCGTATGCACGCCATCGCGGAAACGCCCCTCGAAGCGATCGGGGTCCAGCAGCGCCAGGAACAACTGGAAGTCTTCTTCTCTGCCGTTGTGGGGCGTCGCGGTTATCAATAGCAGATGGCGTGTGAGCTCGCCGAGCAATTTCCCCAGCCTGTAGCGCTTGGTTTCCTTCAGTTCTCCGCCAAAGAAGGATGCCGAGAGCTTGTGCGCCTCATCGCAGATGATTAGGTCCCAGTCGGTGACACGCAGTTTGGCC
>DYEN01000454.1 GCA_020725705.1 Anaerolinea sp. | reverse complement strand
GGTGACCGAGCGCGGGCTGGACGTGATGAACCGTGTTGCGTTCCGCGACGACGTTCAGGGCACGGTTGACGCGCACTATCTCTACAAGATTCTCGGCGTTCGCAAACTGGCCGTCCTGCACGACAACGACTCGTACGGGCTTGGCCTGGCCGAAGTGGTGCGCGATGTCTTCACCGAACTGGGCGGCGAAGTCGTCGGCTTTGAAGGGATCAACGTGGACGACCAGGACTATCGCCCGGTGCTGACCCCGCTGGCGGCGGCGCAGCCCGACGCGATCTTCTTCGGTGGCTACAAAGAGCAGGCTATTCTGCTGGTGACCCAGATGCGGGATGTCGGCCTGGGTGACGTCATCTTCTTCAGCGACGACGGCGTCTATGCCCAAGCGTTCATCGACGGCGCGGGCGAGGCGGCGGAAGGCGCTTATGCCAGCTTCGTGCAAGAGGCTGAGGTGAGCGCCGAAGCGAATCGCGAGTTCGACGAGAAATATCGCGAGATGTTCGGCAAATATCCGGACGAGCAGGGTCCCTTCCACGCGCATGCCTACGACTCGGCCTGGATCATCTTCAACGCGCTGCTCGAAGTGGCCGAGCTGGATGATGACGGCAATCTGGTCATTGACCGCGAGGCGTTGATCGAGGCGATCCGCAACACGACAGACTACGAAGGGCTGACGGGCACCCTGACCTGCGATGAGAAGGGTGACTGCGGCGCCGGCTCGATCGGCATCAATATGGTGGAAGACGGTCAGTGGGTCCCGGTTGAAGTGCCGGAAGACTTGCTGGAGATGGAAGTCGAATAAGAGTACAATAAAGCCAGGTGAAGCAGCTCGCTTCGCCTGGCGTGGTCGAGGGTGCAGCCAGCGCCCGGCTAACTGACTTGCAGTGGCGCTGGCTGCTTCTGGTTATATTTTGAGGGCTGCGGGTGGCCCGCCGTACCTGAATTCCTCATCGCCAAATGTACGGCACGGGGTCGGGCCCTTGCAGGCGCGAGTGCGCTGTTCTGGTGCGCAACGTGGACGGAGTATGCGATGGCACAAGTGACGCAGGCCCGCTGGCAGAACCGCCTGGACCTTGATTACGATCGCCTCAGCGGCAAATATTTCGGCATTGGGGCGCTGATCGCCTCGGCCCGGATGCTGTGGGTGATCGCCCGGACTTCGGGCCTCTTAGGCTCGCCACCCAGCCCTGCCCTGTCCGATATTGAAACCGGCTTAGGCGTGCTGCTGTGGATCTACGCGGGCCTGGGGCTGATCGCCCTGGTGGGAATCCTGGCCGGGCGGGCGCAGCAAGAGCAATACATTTCTTCCGGCCGGGTGATCATCAATTACGCGGGCGTGATCTTCTTTCTGCTCCTCTCAACCCGGGTTCAGACCGTCGTCCAGGCACAGGCGTTTCCCATCACCGTGTGGGGGCTGCAGCTTACCAACGGGCTGGTGCTGGGCGGCGTCTACGCGCTGGTCGCGCTCGGGTACACGCTGGTCTACGGCATTCTGTTCATGATCAACTTCGCGCACGGCGAGGTGCTGGTGCTGGGCACGTTTGGCGGCTACTTCGCCTTCACGTATCTGGTGGACCTGGGCGGCGGCATGTTTGAGGTGGGGGCGGCGCAGGTGGCGGGCGTTCTTCTGCCGCTGATTATGGCGATTCTGTTCCTGCCGCTGGAGCTGCTTGTCTCGCGCGGGGGGCGCGAGCGCACCAGCGGCGCGCAGGTCAGCTCCACCTGGCTGCTGACGCTGTCCACGCTGCCGGTGCGCTTTTTGGTCGGGGCGTTGGTCGGCTTCGGATTGCTTCAGGCGCTGGGCGCCTTCGCTCCGCAGATCTACCGCGTTGTGATCACGGTGATGGGGCTGCTGTTTATTGTGGCGGCGGGGATGCTGACCTCGATGCTGGTGGCGATCGGGCTGGAGCGGGTGGCATACCGGCCTTTGCGCCACGCGCCGCGACTCACCCCGCTCATCAGCGCTATCGGCGCCTCGTTCTTCCTGCAGCAGACCATGCTCAATATCTTTGGCCCCGGCCAGCGTTTCTATGTTCGCCCGCCCCTGATCGACGGCACCTGGAACATCCCGGTCGCGGATATTGGGGTCATTCCGGTAACCAAGACCGGCGTGATCATCGTGATCGTGTCGATTGTGCTGATGGTGCTGCTGTATACTTTCGTGCAGCGCTCGAAGACGGGCCGCGCGATGCGCTCGGTGGCCGAGGATAAAGATACCGCCGCATTGATGGGCGTGGACGTCGATCAGGTGATCGTGGTCACTTTTGCGATTGGCGCGCTGCTGGCGGGCGCGGCAGGCGTGATGATGGGCTTTCACAACCTGTCGTTCAACTTTCGCACGGGCTTCATCCCCGGCCTCAAGGCTTTCACCGCGGCGGTGCTGGGCGGCATCGGCAACATCCCCGGCGCCATGTTCGGCGGCTTCTTCCTGGGGCTGGTAGAAGCGCTCGGCCCCACCATGCTCGGCATCCCCACCGAGTACAAGGATGTGATCGCCTTTAGCCTGTTGGTGCTGGTGCTGATCTTCCGGCCAACCGGTATCTTCGGCGAAGTGCTTTCGGAAAAGAAGGTCTAGGCCATGTTGCAGAATCGGTTACACGGCTGGTCCGATGCACTGCGCGAAGGCTTGAGCGCCGGCTTTATCACCGGGCTGATCCTGCTCTTCCTGATTCTGATCGGCGTCCCGGTCCGGCTGGACAATCTGGCGCTCTTTTCCCTGCTGCTGACGACGGCGATCTTCGGGATACGGATTGGCCGCCGGCTGTGGCGCGCGGGCCTGGGCGATGTGCTCAGCAACGCCCTGGTGGCCGGGCTGCTGGCAGGGGTGATGGTTCTGCTGTTGATGGCGCTGGTCAACCGCTGGCAGGCGCGCGGCATCGACGTGAAGCGGTACTTCGATTCGGTGTCCACGCAGACGGTCACCGTGCTGTCGGGCGTTCCCGCCGCGGAGTTGCACCCCAACCCACCGATCGACCCGCTCACGGGCCGGTATGTCGAGGGCAGGTCGGTGCGCACCGATCCCTTCCGCCTGACGTTCAACGAAGAAACGGGCCTGCGCCTCAAGTTCGGGATGACCGGCGACTCGGTCTTTGATCTGAACCTGCGCATCGGCGGGCTATATGGGTTTGTTGTGCTGCTCATGCTCACTTCGACGCTGGCCGCCGTTGTGACCTGGGCCTGGCTGGCGGCGGATGTCGGGCGCTACCGGCGCCAGTTCAGGGGCCGGCTGACGGGCAACCCGGTCGCGCGGTGGGCGATCCTGCTGCTGCCGGTGCTGTTCTTCGGGCTGTTCTGGCTGACTGAGGGCCAGGGCGTGGTCGATCCGGTGTTGCGCCTGCGGGCGGGAGAGCGCGAGGCGCAACTGCTCATTGCGTTTCTGATCATCCTGTGGGCGCTGGTCGCCATGCGCTCAGCCGAACCGAACGATTGGGGGTTGGGATATACGGCGCGCGTCGGAATTGTGGCGGCCTCGGTTGGGGCGCTGGTGTTGATCGGGATCGGGCGGATTACGGGCAACAACTCAACGTTTATCGCGCCGGTCAGCGAGCCACGCGGCAGCCAGACGCTCAGCACACTGGCGCTGGTGATCGCTGGCGCCGTGCTGATCATCCAGAGCGCGATGTCGTTGCGGCGGCCCGGCCGCTTCGAGAGCCAGTTCGCCATCGCGACCTCGCTCACCGTGCTGATGATCCTGCCGCTCTACCTCGACCAGTACCAGACGGACGTGATGACCCTGGTCGGGATCAACATCATGCTGGGGCTGGGGCTGAACATCGTCGTGGGCTACGCGGGCCTGCTCGACCTGGGCTATGTCGCGTTCTTTGCGTTGGGCGCCTATACCTACGCCTTCCTGTCGTCGAACCAGATGGTGTTCGACTCGAACAACCAGCCGATCGGGCTGAAGTTCGCCGGCAACGACGAGGCAGTGGTGCGCGCTGCCGGCTGGCTGACCATCACGCTCTTTGTCGCTTCGGCGGTCATCGCAGCCGGGCTGTGGCGGTGGCGCCGCGTCCAGGCGGAGCGCGCAAAGGCGGCGATGGCGCGTCGCCCGCTGATCGGGGTCGCGCCCCGGCCATCGACCGGGGTCTCGGTCCTTTTGGTGGTGCTGGCGGTGGGCACCAGCGCGCTGGTCGCGCTGCTGCTCGACGGCTCATCGCTCTACGATCGCCTCTTTTCGGGCGCGTCGCCGTTTCTGATCGGGCTGGTGGCGGGCGTGATCGTTTCGGGGATCGCGGGCATTATGCTCGGCATTCCGGTGCTGCGCCTGCGTGGGGACTATCTGGCAATCGTGACGCTCGGCTTTGGCGAGATCATCCGTCTGTTGTTCAACAACCTGCGCGGTTTTACCGGCGGGCCGCAGGGCGTCCTGCAGATTCCCCGTCCCCTGCCGGAGAACGTCTCCGGCCCGGCGAGCTACCTGGCGCTGCTGTATCTGGTGCT
>DYEN01000453.1 GCA_020725705.1 Anaerolinea sp. | reverse complement strand
GGATAGCTCAGCCGAACCGCGCCCAGATTGCGCCCCTTGCTCATGGGGGTGTCGCTCGCGTAGTGGAGAAAGCCGACGTCGAACGGCACAATGTAGAGATTGACGATCTCGTTGATCGGATGTCGCTGCGCGCGCACCATCTCATAGATCGCGGAGAGGTACGGCCCCGCTTCCATCTCCACGATGGTATAGCCCTCGCGGTAGAACACGTCCATATAGCGCGCGTTCTGCAGGAAGGTCCCGCGCACGGTCACGCCCTTCTGATTGTCCAGCACGCTGCTCATGGTCAGATAGGGCAGAATGTCGGCGGCGGTGAAGCAGTTTCCGAACAGATACGAGTTCTGGCTGTGCTCGTCGTAGATCACGTTGGCGAGCATCACGTCGCCGATCCGCGCGTTGAGCGTCGCCGCCTTGCCGATGACGTAAATGCCCTGCATCTGAGTCACGTATTGGCTGATCTTCGCCATGACGTGATAGGCTGCCATGCCCAGCGGGTAGTCGATGTTGATGATCACCGCGTCGCTGTCGCGCAGACGGCGCATCTCCGCCTCAGAGCAGCACATCAGGCGCGGATCCATGGCGTCCAGATCGAGCTTGTTCAGCTCGATGACCTGCGCCTCGACATCGAAGCCGTGCTCACTCGGCACTCGCCGGATCCCAACTGCGCGCTCTGCCTCGCTGCGCCGCGCATCGATCTCGGGTCGGCTGGCGTAGCGGCGCAGCGCGTAGTAGAGGAAGTTGTTCTTGTTGTTCAGCTCTTCCCGCACCCGCACATAATCGTATTCGGCGGTCAGCGCCGGGTCGTTCGCCTGGAGCACGTACTCGAAGATCGCCTCTTCTTCGCGCAGGGCAAAACCGCTCAGCAGGTTCGGGATGGCGTGAATGTTGCTGGAGACGAAATAGGCGGGGCGGTCTTCGAAGACCACCGGCTCAACCTTCTGGCGCACGTTAAACCACCAGGCCGAGGTAGCGCGCTGGTAATTGACAAAGGTGCCCGCCAGCAGCCGCACGGCGAACTTCTTCGGCCCGCGGGCGATCTTCTGCAGCGTGGCCGACATCCGCGGACCCCACGCTTCCTGCAGGCGGCTCAGCTCGTCGGGGGTGATGCCCAGTACGCGTGCCAGCTCCGCCGTGCGAGACAACGTCCGGTCGGCGGCATAGGCGGCCAGCGTCGCCTGGGCGCTCACCGACTGCAAGAGCGGATAGAGCTTATTCCACTCGATCTGGTAGGCGACCAGGGTTGGGATCAGGTCGTCGATGTCGGACTGGCTGGCAATGTAGACCGCCAGAGTGCCCTTGCCGTCATAGAGCGTCCGGCGGCGCCGCCCCGGCGCGGTCACGCTTTCCCACTCGGTCACATCCTCATAGCCGTAGTCGCGAAACACCCGGTCCGTCTGGCCCATCACGACCAGGTTCACATCGGCGATGCAGGCCGGCAGGCGCATGACCGCGTAGAACAGCGCCGACGCGTCCAGCCCCGGCTGGCGCGCGTTGACATGCAGAGACGAGTTCATCGCCACGTGCGCTTCGATCAAAGCGTCGAGCTGTACGGCATGGGTCGAGCGCAGCAGCGAATAGATCGTGCGCAGGTAAAGCTCGATTTCCTCGCTGCCGGTTTTCGGTACGGTTCGGTCCATCGCCTGATCCTCGAATTCTGCCCTCCGGGCATGTGCCGCACGCCGGACGATCTGCTCTATCCTACCCCGTGATCCAGCCAAAAACGAGCACTACAGCGGCACTCAGCGCGATCGCCAGCGCCGCCCACCCCGCCCACGCGATCCACCGGCGGCGCGCAGCCTGTCGCCGGAGCCGCTGCTGTCGGCGGATAGGCAGGGTTTCGGCGGCAAGCTGGCCGGCAGGGGGCAGCGCCGCCAACAGCCGGTCGCGCACACTTTCGTACGGTTCGGAGCAGTCGAGTACCGGCGCGTCCCTCAGATAGCGCGGCAGCGGCCCAGAGCCGCGGCGCAGGACAAACACCGGTTTGCGCCCGCGCCGCGCCAGAACACCCTCATGGCGGATGCCGATCCGTCGCCACCGGGCGCCCAGGATCATCACCATCGCCCCGCTGGCCCGGATCGCGCGGCGGGTCTCGGCGGACCACGCCAGGCTACCCGGCTCGCTCACCGCGTCGATGAACACCGCATAGCCCGCCGCCTGCAGGTCGTCCACCAGGCGGTGAGCCAGCTCGTACTCGCTGCGCGGATAGCTCAGGTAGATGTGCTGCATCGCGCCTGAGGTTCGCTTGTCGGACTGACTATGCGAACCGCCGCACGAAGTACTCAGGGCGCAAAGGCTCTCCCGTTGCGGCTTCGAGTTGGCGATTCCAGTGCAGCGTGTTTCCGGGCGCGAAGATCCGCTCGTGGAAGAACGCGCCCGCCTCGGGCCGGCCCACGATCCCCCCGGCGTGTTCGCGCAGCCAGCTATCCCACTGCAAGGACATCATGCGCCCCAGCAGATAATTCTGATAGTATGCCGGGGTCAGCGCGATGTGATATTTGGTGGCCCAGTCCGGCCGGCGCTCGCGCCCGTCAGGCACGTTAAGAAGCTGATACTTGCGCACCAGCTCCCACCACAGCGCGTCCAGATCCTGCGACGGGTCCTCATACAGCCGTCGCTCGAAGTTGACGACCACCATCACCCACCGCGCGAAGATCAGCTCGCCCAGCCGGAAGCGCCGCGCGCCGTCGTCCGCCGCCTGCTGTGCCGCCTCAGGCGAAGCGCCGAGCACCATCTCTTGCCAGTCCCGGTCGAACGGCAGCGTTCCCATCAGCAACGCCATGGCCTCGGTGGTCAGGATATGCGGGTACGAACGCAGCAGCCAGGGCAGGCTGTGCGGAATGTTCGCATCGTAGACGGCATGGCCCAGCTCGTGCAGCAGCGTCTCCATCCAGCGCAGGGACGGCTGCAGATTGCACAGGATCCGCACGTCGCCCTCGCGGTCAACATGCATGCAGAAGGCGTGCTGGTCTTTGCCCTCGCGCTCGTACAGGTCGCTACGAGCCAGAATCGGGCGGACATCCATCCCCAGCCCGTCATACGTCGCCAGCGCCAGCTCGACCAAATCGCGCCCATCGAACAGGCGGTTGAAGTCCAGCCCGCCTACCATCGGCGCTTCCTGGAAGAACGGGTCGGCGTAGTGCCAGGGCATGAGGTCCTCGACGGGCACGTTGAAGCGCTTGCTCAGCTCGGCGTCCATGGCGGCTTTCAGCTCGCGGAAGGCCGGCTCCGTCTGCCGCGCCAGATCGTCCAGCAACCCGAAGAGCCAGTCCGGCTCCAGCTCGTTGAGCGTCAGGCTCATGCGGTGGAAGTTGGGATAGCCCATCCGCTGCGCCGCCTCGTTGCGCAGCACGGCCAGCCGCCGGATCTGATCGGCCACGCGCGGCCCGATCGCCTTGCTGGCTTCCCAGGCGATGCGCCGCCGGTCGCTGTCCACCTCGTTTTCCAGAATCTGGTGGATGTCGTTGGCCGTCAGGCGACGTCCGTCCACTTCGGGCCGGAAGTTGGTGTAGGCGTCGGTGAGCGCCTTGGAAAGCGCGGCCATCTCGTCGATGGTGGCCGGGTCACGCTGACCCTGAGCGTACTCCAGGTGCAGCAGATGAACCGTGCGCGCCAGGTGCGGGTCGTCACCTGCCACGCCCTCGTCGTCCCAGGCTTTGTAGCGTTCATACGCCACCGGGTCCGCCCAGAAACGCATCCAGGCAGCCTCGGCCTGGGCGGCGGCAGCAAGCGCCTCGGGAGTGCCCGTTGTCGCGGCTTCCCAGCCTGTCAGGTTCAGGTTGATATAGAGTGGGCGAAGCTGTGCGACCGTCGTCTCGACTGCTTCGCGCACGACATCAGACATGTTTTCGTCTCCATTCCAGTGCTGATGCAGACCCCCGGCGAGATGCGCAAGATATACCACAAACACCCTCGAAAAACGAACGAGCTGCCGGCAAGCACGCTGCAGACTCGGCGATCACTTGCACACCGGGGGAGTCGTAGAGCATACTAGGCCGGACTGCTGTTTGCGTCGCGTCAGGAGAGCGCAGCCGATGAAGCAGTTGATCGTCAACGCCGATGACTTTGGCCGCAGCCCCGGCCGGAACCAAAGCACCATCGAGGCCCACCGCAAGGGGATCGTGACCTCGACCACGGTCCTCATCAACCAGCCAGCCGTTGCGGCAGGCATCGAACTGGTGCGGGCGGAAGCACCGCGCCTGGGCCTGGGATTGCACCTGAACCTGACCACCGGGCAACCGGTGCTGCCCCCCGAACAGGTACCGTCTCTGGTCGACGAAACCGGCAGCTTCTATCCCATCAGCCGGTGGACTGCGGTCCTCGATCGATTCTCGCCGGACGAGCTGCGCGCGGAGATCGAAGCGCAGTTCGACGCTTTCGTCCGGCTGACCGGGCACGCGCCCGACCACCTGGACTCGCACCATCACGCCGCCTACCTGCACCCTGCCGGACTGCGCGCGCTGCTCGACCTGGCCGTGCAGCACAACCTGCCGATCCGATGCCCGTTGCTTGACCTTCCCGACGAGCAGACGCCGGAGCTGATGAGGCAGGCGCTGACCGATATGGAGCCGGAACGCATGCGCGCCCTGCTAGACTCGCTGCGCGCCGTGCTGGAGGCGGGTCCGCGTCCCCGCTGGCCGGACCATCTGGTGCTGGACTACTCCAACGACCGGCCCACCCTTGGGGCGCTGCTGGTCGCACTGACCACGCTTGAGGACGATAGCATCACCGAGCTGGTGGTCCACCCGGGCTATATCGCCGAGGCGGTGCGCGCCGGCCGGCTGGACGAGGGGCGCGAGGACGAGCTGGTTCACCTGACGCACGCTGCAACGCGCGAGTGTGTCCAATCTGAAGGGATCCAACTGGTGACGTTCGACGCGCTACGCTGAACGTAAGACAGCCATGATCAAGCCGCCTCATTTCGCACAGGACGATTTCACGAGCGCCGGCTCCGATGATGACGAGATCGTCTACGAGCCGCTCGACGATGTGACGTGGGTGGACGAGGACGAGATCGAGGTTATCGAGCTGCCGGAAGAACCGGCCGTCGAAGTAACCGAGACCCCGCCCGAAACGCCGACCGGCGGCGCTGTTGAAGAACCCGGCGAGACCTCTGACGAAACGCCCGCCGCGACGACGCCTGCCGTCCCCCTACCCCTGCCGTTCGAGCTACCATCCGAAGCCGGGCCTGAGCCGACCGCCGAACCGGTTCCCGCGCCGGGCGGACCGCCGTGCCTGTATCGCGTTGTGATCCCGCTGGACGAGGCGCTGCGCTCCGCGATCGACGCCGTGCGGGGCGAGCACGCGCTGGGCGGTCCGGCTCCCGCCGCGCTGGAACTGATCGCGCCGTTCCGCAGCGATCACCTCGATGCCCTGGCCGACGCGCTGCGCACCTGGGCCAGGGCCTGGCTGCCGCTGGAGCTGGCCCTGGACGCGGTCAGTGCTGAGGTGATCGGGGCGCGGCGCTATGTCGCCGGCTGGTCGCTGGAGCCGGCCGGGCGCTTGATCGCCGCGCAGCACGCGCTGGTCGAAGCCCTGGACGGCCTGCGCGAACCCTGCGAGGGAGAAAGCGAGCCTCTCGAGCCGCGTATCGTGGTGGCAGATCGCGTGCCCCCGCATGTCTTCCCACACCTGGTCGCGGACATGCAGCGCACCTTCGAGCCGCAGGAGTGGGCGGTTACGGCCATCGCGCTGGAAGAGGCGCCGCCGGGTCCGCAACCGCCGCGCTGGTCGGTGCGCCTGACCGTGCCCTGACCGCTCCGGGCACCCGGCGCCTATTCGCAGCGAATATTGGCGAGGTGTTCCTCATAGGTGCGGGCGAACGCTGCCCCGCGCCCGCATCCACCGCTGTGATAATACAGGTCCGTCTCCGGCGCGTAGACCGTCGCGATGATCGCGTTGATGTCCGGGCTGTTGATCGGCGTGGGCGGCAGCCCCGGCCGGGTGTAGGTGTTGTAGGGCGAGTCGACTTCCATGTTCGAGCCGGTGACGCGTGGCCACCAGTTGCCCGGGCGGCCCAGCGCGTAGGACACGGGCACGGTGGACGCCAGCCGGTTACCGTCGCGCAGGCGATTGAAGTAGATGCTGGCGATCAGCTTTTGCGTTTCCAGCACGCGGGACTCGCGCTGGACCACCGAGGCGAGGATCAGCGCCTGGTAGAACGTTACCCCTTTGGCGGCGGCGTCCGCGCGAACGGTCGGGCTGACGTTAGCGGCGAACGCTTCCAGCAACATATCGCGGAACGCCTCGGCGGTGGTGTCGTTCTGCACCGTGTATGTGCCCGGATACATAAACCCCTCAAGCGAAGTACCCGGCGGGCGCTCTTGCGTGAAATCGTACGACGTCTGCACCCCCGGCCCGACCGCCGCCAGAAAATCCGCGCCCGTGAACAGAGTCGACGACGCATCGATCGCACCCGCGATCTGTTCCAGCCGCCAGCCCGGCGGGATGACGATCGTGCAGGGGCAGTTCGGCGTGCGCGGACCGCGCGCCCCATCCGATCCCGCCGCGGCCTCAGGCACGGACGGCGGCGCGTTCTCCGCGGCACCTGGCGGCAGATAGAGAAGCTGCCCCACCTGCAGATAGCGGCTGTTTAGGCAGTTGGCCGCCACCAGATCATCGACGGTGACGGTTCCGCCCGCGCCCAGCACAAACGCAAACAGCGTGTCGTCCTGCTGAACGGTGTACGGTTCCCAACCATCCGGCGGCGAACAGGCGCCGGATTCGCCAGGGACGGCGGTCGCTTCGTTCGAGAGAACAGGCTCGCCCGGCGCGGTGCCTTCGCCGGAGACCGGGACGCTATCGGGCACGGGTGGTGTTTCGCTTTCCAGGGGTGCAGGTGGCGGCTCCGGCGTGGGGGTGCGAGTCGCGGTCGGGGACGGGCTGGGTGTGGCGGTCGCGGTGGGTGTTTCGGTCGGCGTGCTGGTCAACGCGGCGAGCGTCGGGCGCCCGGCCGCGACTTCCACCGGGGCTGTAGCGTCGTCTGGCAGCAGGGGTTCATCCGCCGCCAGCAGCACAACGGTGACGGCTAACCCCCAGGCCAGCACGCCGCCCGCCAGGATCGCGATGGGCAGCAGCCAGGCCCGCCGCGCGGAATTCGTTGTCGAATGAGACCGATCCTCAGGCATCATCACGCCGCCGATTGTACCGCCTGGCCCCGATCCGGCAACCCGGCCCGCGCCTCAGATGCAACAAAGCCCTCTCCGCGCCGGGAAAGGGCTTTGGTATGACGCTCAGCCAGAGACGTTACAGCGCGAGGTGATGCTAGCCGGTCTGCGCGGGATGCTGCCCGTTCTGGAACAGGTACGAGCAGGTTTCGTCATCTTCCTGCCGCCAGCTAATGCGGCGAGGCCGCGCGCCGACCAGGTTCGCGATCAGCTTCTCGTCCATCCTGCACAGCTCTGGATTCGAGCACGAGACCTGTTCGTAGGGGCAGTTGGTGATCGAGAGCACATGCCCGCCGTCGATTTCCTGCCAGGTCGCGGCGTAACCGGACTTGTTGAGGAAGGTCACGACATGCTCCAGACGCACGTCGATGGGGCCTTCAGGGATGATCGCCTGGTTCGCCATCGAGTCCGCCACGCCCTCAAGAATCTGATTGACCTGAACGGGTGGAAGCTGCGACTTGAGCTGTGCGAGCAGACCGGTCGCCAGCCCCTGGTAATTGTTCGGGAACATATCGGCGGCGCGCTCGGTCAGGGAATAGACGTACTGCGGACGACCCGGCGCGCTGCGACGGCGCACCGTCGGCGCTGCGACAAGGCCGTCCCCGCGCAAGATCTCGAGGTGATGGCGCACCGTCACCGCCGTGATCTTGCCGATCCGGTCGCTCAAGGCCTCGACGATCTCGTCGATCGTCGCTTCCTTGTGCTCTTTAAGAATCTCCAGGATGTGTCGTCGTGTTTGCTGCATGTCTCACGGCTCGCTTTGTTCATATTTACGAGTTTGTTTTTACGATATTGTTGATAAATTTTAAAAATCTTACCATGCCGATTCCTACGTTGTCAAATGACAGGCGGCAGAGCGCAGCATGCCAATCATCACCTATGCGGGGCGCAACAGCGGATTCGGACACATGTCCGCAAGCGTCCACCTACCAGGCAAGTTTGCCTGATCTTCTCCGCACCTGACAGTGACAAATACCCCGATTTCGAACTGACATTTTACAGATAAGTTTTATTCTAATGATATCCAACCTCCGGCCGCGGCCAGTTCCCCCAACGCGCGTTTGAAAGCTCGGGCCGAGTCGGCTACACTTAGGAGTGTTCTGCAGCCTGGGCCTGCGGCAGTATTCTTTTTTGGGTGTATCACTCTTTTCGGTAAGGAGCCGGCGCATGACGCCTCGCGCAACGACTTATGCGGTGGTTATTCTGCTGGTGACATTAGGGGTTATCTTTGTGTTGGTGGGCGAAAGCGGAGTCTCAACGGGTGTTTACCTGCCCGACCAGCCGACCAGCACGCCGGAGCCAACCATCGGCCCCAGCCCGACCCCCCTGCCCGATCCCTCCGTTGAAAACTGGCAAGAAAACGCCCCCGGTCAGCTCACCTATATCGCCCGGCCGGAGAGCCGCGTGCAATTGCTATACAACACCACCACGCTCGAGACGTTTGTGCGCGGGATGGGCGCCGAGCTACCGCCCGCCGACGATCCGTACCCGCTGCTCACGGCGCTCCAATCCCTGCGCGACAGCTTCGAAGAGCAGATCGCCGAGCTGGGGCTGAGCGCCGGACCCGAGGCGCTGGACGGCCCCGCGACAGAGCTGGTGGGCGGCGTGCCGTTCTCGCGGCTCCGGGTGCGCCTGGATCCGCAGACAGACGGCGAAGGCAACCCGTTCTCCGGTCTGGACCTGGTGATCGGCCTGATCGACCGCCCCGGCGATGAGGTCGAGGTGATCCAGTACCGGCTGCAGGGCGCGCCCGACCCGGCGATCTATCAGGACTTCCGCGCGTGGCTGGCGGTCAAGGCCGCCGAGCTGGCCGGCAGCGAGTCCGGGGACGAAGCAGCGCCTGAGGAAGAGCCGGCTGAGGATGCCACCGAGGAACCGTCCGGTGAGGCCGGCGATGAAGGTGCCGGCGCGACCGCCACACCCACCGCCGAGCCGACCCCGGTTGCCATGGCGCCCGGCGAAGCAGCCGGTCCGTGGTCCGAAGTGGCCGAGGGCGTGCTGCTGTACACCGCCGATCCCGCGATCACTGCGCAGGTCGCCTATCGCTCGATGCCGGTGCAGGCGTTTATCGCAGACAACGGGTTCGCCACGCCGGCAGCGGACGACGAGGCGCCCATGCTTGATCTGCTCACCCAGCTTCGCGACTCGCTGGCCGCGCAGCTCGGACCACAGGGGGTCGAACTGGGTGCCGAGACAGACGAAGGCCCCGCGGTAGTCGTCCTGGCAGGC
>DYEN01000452.1 GCA_020725705.1 Anaerolinea sp. | reverse complement strand
CGCGGCGGAGCGCGCAGCATCTTTACCCGGCGCGGCAGCCAGGTCGATCAGGCGCAGGGTGCTCGCGTCGGCGTAGCCGAGTGCATAGCTCTGCAGGCCGTCTTCGCCGTTCAGCGTCCATGATTGCAGGCTGGCCGCCATCGCCTGCAACGAGCTTCTGGCGCGCTGCCAGCAGTTGGGCACGGGATGAAACGTATCGTACTGCTCGAGCACGGCCATTGCGTCTGTCTCCCCAAGCGGGCAGTCTGGCAAAATATCCGGCACGCGATCCGGTGTGCGCTCCAGGATGAGCAGAAAGCGACGATTCTCGAACCCCAGCGCCCGATAGAGCGCGTGCGCGCCCCGGTTTGCCTCAATGACTTCGAGGTCCAGGCGGCGCAGGCCGCGTGCTCGCGCCTGCCGGATCAGATGCTCCATCATCGCCCGGCCGATGCCCTGGCGCCTGCGGCCGGGGATGACGCCCATGCCCCCGATCCAGCCGCCCTGTCCACGGATGCCGAGCAAGCCGGTGCCGACGATGCGCCCCGCGTCGACGGCAGCAACCGACGCGTCCGGATCGATATCATCGCGCTCGAACAGGGCGCGAAAGGCGGGGACGCTCATTGAAATTGCCACGTAATAATCGGAATAGGCCAGGTTAAATGCCTGTGTGAACTCCGCGAAATCGACCGCGGAGATCGGGATAAGTTCAACGGTCATGCAAAAGCCCCCTGAGCATCGTGTATCAACCCCGCATTTTCGCATGGGTGCGGTTGCTATGCAATGGGTGGGGAGTAGTTGCATCCACGTCCAGAACGGGTATAGTGTCGTATGAGTCGGCTGCTTGCAAGAAGGACGGGACAGGCATGAGGGCACAGCGGCTTTCGCGGAGCCTGACGGATCGCGTTGTGGGGGGCGTGTGCGGTGGCTTCGCTCAACTGATCGGGATCAATGCCTGGTGGGTGCGCGCGGTCTTCACCGTGCTGGGCGTCTTCACCGCCGGGACCGGCTTGCTTCTGTACCTGGCGCTGTGGCTGATCCTGCCGCCGCAGCGCCTGGCCTCGCT
>DYEN01000451.1 GCA_020725705.1 Anaerolinea sp. | reverse complement strand
TGCGCTATGCCGCCTGTCTGCGCCCGTTTCTGGAAGCGCTGCGGCATTGGGAAACGCCCGCTGCCAAGCGGCGCAACTGGCACAAGGCCCTGGAAACCGCCGGCGCCTGGGGCAATTGCACGCCCACCCGCCGGGGCCGGCTGCGCGCCCGGCTTGAGCAGCAGGTGACAGACGCCGAAACCGTGTTCGCGAGGATCGAGCGGGTGATGGCGCAGTATCCCGACGACCGGCAGCGACCTTGACGTGCGCCGCCGGCGGTCCCTGGAACTTGAGAGCACGTCCCGCACGACACGAGCCGTTCGTGAGCATGGCGGGTGGCACTGGCTGCCCCTCGATCCGCCGCGAGGCTGCGACCACCAATAACCAGAAACATCCGCATTCTGGTACTATATATTTACCGGCCATTTACCGGCGCGGGCACGGTGAGAAATAGAGGG
Organism: Anaerolinea sp.; assembly: GCA_020725705.1. Lineage (GTDB taxonomy): Bacteria > Chloroflexota > Anaerolineae > Aggregatilineales > Aggregatilineaceae > DYGX01. The sequence goes on along the minus strand of DYEN01000451.1, from coordinate 9,908 downwards.
TGAAAGGAGGCTGCCGCTTCACTTCCAAGAGTCTCTTGTTCGGCGTATTTGCGCTTGTCAACATCTTTCTTGGAGGCCTGTGATGAAATTCCGCATGGTGTTACTGCTCATTCTGGCGGCTGCGCTGCTGATGCCTGCAACGCCGGGCGCGGCGCAAGAGCCGGTTGAACTGCGCATCACATGGTATGACGACGGCAACGAAAGCGTTGTACTGCGCGATCTACTCGACCGGTTCGAAGCCGAAAACCCGGATATCCGGATCGTCATTGACGTCGTCCCCTACACCGCCATTCTCGAAAACCTGCCCCTGCAGCTTGAAGCGGGCGAAGGCCCGGACATCGCGCGCGTCACCGACCTAGGCGGGTTGGCGCGGTACTATCTCGACATGCGCCCGTACCTGTCGGACCCCGACTACTGGGAAGAGAATCTCGGCCCCTATCTGACCTGGCTGCGTCTGCCGGGCGACACCGAAGGCATCTACGGGCTTCAGAACCAGCTTACCGTCACCGGCATGTACATCAACCGGACACTCTTTGAGCAAGCCGGGGTTGACGTGCCCAGCGACACGCAAGAGCAGGTCTCGTGGGAAACCTGGGGTGAAGCCTGCAAGGCCGTTGCGGACGCGCTTGGGCCGGACGTGTTCGGCTTCGCCATGGACCGCAGCGGGCACCGCTTCGCCGGACCGGCAATCAGCATGGGCGCACAATACTTCGACGAGAACGGGCATCCGATGGTGACCGACGAGGGCTACCGCGCCATGGCCGAACTGTTCGTCCGGTGGCATCAGGACGGCACCGCACTGGTGGACGTCTGGGCCGCGACGCCGGGATACGTGGGCGCCAACGAGGACTTCGCCAACGGACGGCTCGCATGCTACATGTCCGGAAGCTGGCAGGTCCAGCAGTTCACCAGCACCATCGGCGACGCGTTCGACTGGGAAGTGGTTCCGTTCCCCTGCGGGCCGGCGGGCTGCACGGGTCTGCCGGGTGGCGCGGCAGTCGTCGCGATCAAGGACACAGAACACCCTGAAGAAGTGGTGCGTGTGATGGAATATCTGGCTCAGGAAGACGTGCTGCGCGAGTTCCACGCCCGCACGCTGTTCATCCCGGCGCACGCAGGCGTGGCAACGAGCGGCGTGCCGTTCGAGACGGATCTCGACCTGGCGCGCGCGGCGCTGGAGCAGTGGAGTTCGATGGTCCCGCAGATCATGCCGCTGGCCGTCCGGCTCCAGGGCTATCCGTACAACCGCATCGTCTTCGACGCCTCGCGTGACCGGCTGGCGCAGGTGATCGTCGGCGAGCTGACGCTAGACGAAGCGATCCAGCGCACGCAGGAAGATATCGACCAGCGGCTGGCCGAACTCGAAGGATAAACCCGCCCGGTCGAGCGGAACAGCGACTACTGGCGGACTCTCCGGCAGAGGGCTGCCAGTAGTCGCTCTGTTCATCCACACAACCGGCTCATGCCGGAGCCAGGGTGCAGCCGGTGTCTGACGATAAAGGGGGATGCGAATGTCCCATACGCCTCGCACGGCCCCGATCGCCAAACGCGCCCAACTCCACCCCGGCGATCTCGGCCACCTGGTCGGATCCGTCTTTCTTGGGGCCTACAACGCCCTGATGGTGGGGCTGGAGCTGCTGATCAACCCGCTCCAGCGGCTGCTGGGCGCGCGGCGGATGGCGTATTTCTTTCTGCTGCCCAATCTGATCATTTTCGGTGTGTTCGTGCTGTTCCCGATGCTGCTGAACTTCTACTACTCCGGAACCACCGGCACGCGGCTGATGCCCCAAGACCGGACCTGGGCCGGGCTGGCGAACTACGAACACCTCTTCCGCTGCGGGAACTTCTCGCAGCCGAACACCTGCGTCGAGGACATGTTCTGGCGAGCCGCCCACAACACGGTTGTCTTTGTAGTGTTCCAGGTCGGGGGAATGGTCTTGCTGGCGCTGGTGACCGCCGTGATTCTCAACCGCGAGATCATCGCGCGGGGGTTCTTCCGCAGCGTCTACTTCTATCCGGTGCTGCTATCGCCGGTGGTGGTCGGGCTGATCTGGAAGTGGATTCTACAGCGTTTTGGCTTGCTGAACGCGGTCCTGACCGAGCTGGGCGGCGAGCCAATTCAGTTCTTGCTCAACCGCGACTGGGCCACCTTCTGGGTCATTTTGGTCAGCATCTGGGCGCAGATGGGCTTCTACACGCTGATCCTGCTGGCGGGCCTGCAGTCGATCCCGGCCGTGCTCTACGAGGCCGGCGAGATCGACGGGGCCAACGTCTGGCAGCGGTTCCGCTTCATCACCCTGCCCCTGCTGATGCCGACGCTGTTTGTTGTGCTGGTGCTGGCGCTGATCCGCGCGGTGCAGGTCTTCGACCAGGTGTTTGTGCTGACCGGCGGCGGCCCCGGCACCGCCACCAAATACATGGTGCAGTACATCTACGAGACGGGCTTCGCCAACCAGATCCCGCGGCGCGGGCTGGCCTCGGCGGCCTCGGTGCTTTTGGGAATGGTGTTGCTAGTGTTCACGCTGGTCCAGCTTTGGCTCGGGCGCAAGTCGGAAGCCACCTAGCGGAGAGAATGCGGCCATGTCCACACTGCGCAATTTCCTGATCCGCAAGCGCGGAGGCAGCCGGATGGACATCACAGACACGCTGACCTATCTGTATCTGGCGGTGGGCACGCTGGTGATGTTCGGGCCGGTGCTGTGGGTGGTGCTCTCGTCGTTTAAGACTCAGGCGCAACTGGTCGAGTTCCCGCCGCGTCTGCTGCCCTACGCGCAGGAGACGGTCGCCGTCGAAGGGTACGACGAACCGTTACCGCTCTACCGCGTGGTCGTCGATAGCGAGGAGCGTGTGCTGGCGCAAACCCGGCGTGTGGGCATCGAGGCGCACATGATCGATCCGGAGAACCCGCCCGCCGACCCCACTCACCCCACCGATGCGGAGCGCATCCGGGTCAACATCAACGACCGCGAGCCGATCGAGCGTCTGAGTCTGGCGCTGGAAAACTATACCGAGCCGCTCGAAAAGTTCCGCTTTGCGACCTACCTGAAGAACAGCGTGATCGTGACGACCGTCGCCACCATCATCACGCTGGTGATCAACAGCATGGCCGCGTTTGCGCTCAGCAAGTACCGGTTTGCGGGGCGAGACGCCGTGTTCGTGCTGATCATCGCCACATTGATGATCCCGATCTCTGTGATCCTGGTGCCGGTCTTTCTGGTCATCACGCAGCTTAACATGAACAATACGCTGTGGGGCGTGATCATCCCCGGCGCGGCAACACCTACGGGGGTGTTCTTGCTGCGCCAGTATATGCTGACAATCCCGGACGAGTTGCTTGAGTCCGCCCGCATCGACGGCGCGTCGGAGTGGCGCATCTACTGGCAGATCGTGCTGCCCCTGGCCCGCCCTGCGCTGGCCGTGCTGGCGATCTTCTCCGTGATGTGGCGCTGGAACGACTTTCTCTGGCCACTGATTGTGCTCAGCCGCAGCGAGTTGTTCACGCTCCAGGTGGGGCTGAACGCGTTCCAGGGCGAGCTTCAGATTCAGTGGCACTACGTCCTGGCGATGACGGTGCTCACGCTGCTGCCCATCACGGCCGTCTTTGCCTTTTTGCAGCGTTTCATCACGACCGGCATCGCAACCACCGGGTTGAAGGGCTGAGCGCGCCGCACCTGACCGGAAACTTGCGAAACGCATTCGACACAAGGAACGATCTGAACCGATGCATCTGGTGGCTCCCGAAGCAGTCTCGCTGCTTACGCACGACGCACACACGCTCACGCTGGCCGGGCGCAATGGCGAGCGTTTCCACATCACGCCGCTCGCCGACGATCTTGTTCGCATGCGGCACTATCCGGACGGCGCGCCCCGGCTCGATCGAACCTGGTCGGTTGTGGACCGGTCCGGTGACGTCCCGCTGGAAGGGCGCCCGCGCGATGATCTGTCTCCCTTTGCGCTGCCGGAGCTTCAGCTTGTCGAGGAGTCCGGCGGTTTGCGGGTTTGTACGGGCAAGCTTGAGCTGCGGATTCGTCTGGGCGATCTGCGCCTGGAATGGCGGCTGCCGTCGGGCGAGGTTTTCGCGGCGGACGTGCCGTCGCGCGCCTACACCTACGACCGCGCCGGACGAGCGGTCGTTCACCGTGTGGTGTGTCAGGACGACGAGCACTACTACGGCTTTGGCGAAAAGGCCGGTCCGCTGGACAAAGCCGGGCTGCGGCTGCGCATGGAGAATATGGACGCCTACGGCTATGATGCCGAGCGCACCGATCCGCTCTACAAGCACATCCCCTTTTACATCACCTTTGTACCCCGCCTTCACCTCGCCTACGGCCTATTCTACGACAACCTGTCGGCCACCGTATTCGACCTGGGCAAAGAGGTCAATGCCTTGCGCGGCGGGCGCTACCGCACCTATGAAGCTGCCGACGGAGACCTGGATTATTACCTCATCTTTGGGCCGACTATCGAAGCCGTGATCGAGAAATACACCGCGCTGACGGGCCGGCCGGTCCTGCCGCCACGCTGGGCCTTTGGCTATCTCGGCTCGACCATGCACTATACTGAAGCGCCGGACGCCCAGGAACAACTCAAGCAGTTCGTCGCGCTGTGTGCCTGGCACGACATCCCCTGCGACATGTTTCACCTTTCGTCCGGCTACACAACCGATGACGCCGGACAGCGTTGCGTGTTCACCTGGAACCGCCGTCGCATCCCCGATCCGGCGGCGATGGTCGCCACTTTTCGCGCCGCCGGGATGCACGTGGCCCCCAACATCAAGCCGTATCTGCTGACAGCCCACCCGCTCTACCACGATCTGGCGGCACAGGGCGGCCTGATCCGCGACGCATCCGGCAGCCGCCCCGAAACCAGCCTGTTCTGGAGCGGCGGCATCGGCGAGACGGCGCCCGGCAGCTATGTCGACTTCACCAGCCGAGCGGGGTACGCCTGGTGGCAGGCGCGCATTGCGGATGCCCTGCTCGATGTGGGGATCGACGCGTTGTGGAACGACAACAACGAGTTCGAGGTGTGGGACGACCAGGCTCAGGCGGACGGATTCGGTCAGCCGATCCCGATAGGGATGGCGCGCCCGCTGCAAACCTTGCTGATGGGTCGCGCGTCGTTCGAGGCACTGGCGCAGCACAAACCGGACGAGCGCCCTTTCGTCCTGTCGCGTGCGGGATGCCCCGGCATCCAACGCTACGCGCTGACCTGGACGGGTGACAACACGACGTCGTGGGACACCCTGCGCTGGAACATCCCGATGGGGCTGGGGATGGGGCTATCAGGGTTGGCGCACGTGGGGCACGATGTCGGTGGGTTTGCGGGGCCAAAACCGGACGCCGAACTGTTCGTGCGCTGGGTGCAGAACGGCATCTTTCACCCGCGCTTCACGATCCATTCCTGGAACACGGACGGCTCGGCCAACGAGCCGTGGATGTACCCCGAAGTCCTGCCACTTGTGCGCGAGGCTATCCGCTTTCGCTACCGGCTGATCCCCTATCTCTATAGCCTCGCGGTCGAGGCAGCGCGCACCGGCCATCCGATCATCCGCCCGCTGGTCTACCACTTTCCGGACGACCCGCACTGCCGGACCGAATCGTTCGACTTTCTGCTCGGCGCGTCGCTGCTTGTCGCGTCGGTACTCAAACCGGGCACCACTCGGCGCGCGGTTTACCTGCCCCAGGGCGCAGACTGGTACGATTACACCACCGGCGAGCGCTTCGCCGGCGGCCAGACCGTCACGCTCGACGCCCCGCCGGAGCGGATTCCGCTGCTGGTGCGCGCCGGCGGGCTGATCCCGCTCGGCAAGCCGATGCGGCACGTCGGAGCAGAACCGGACGACTGGCGCGAGGTGCGCGTCTATCCCCCCACCGCGGCAGGCGATGGGCATTTCGCGCTGGTGGAAGACGACGGGCTGACGCTCGGCTATCGGCGCGGCGAATACACGGAGCTTCGCCTCTCCGTCCGGGCCGCGCCGGACGCGCTGTCGCTGGCCCTCGAGCCGGTACACCGGGGCTATCCGCTACCCTATGATGCCATCGAGTTCGCACTCCCGCCCACCGAAACCCGTCCCCTGCGTCATCCGGAAGCCGAGAGCTGGATCGACGCAGAGGGCTGGCGGCGGATCCGTCTGCCGGTTCCGGAGTAGCCGTCTGCGCCAACCGGCGCGCTCAGCGCATTGACGCTGGCGGTCCGGCGGGGCACAACGAGAGCGCCGCGTAGAACCCACCCAGGAAGCTGCTCGGAGCGCGGGCCAGCAGACGCGTCTCGGCAAAGCCCGCGCGCTCGGCGAGCGCGGCCCAGGCCGGATACGTCAGAGGGTATGGCACCCAGCGGTTACCGCGATCGGTATCGTACTCGACGAGGATCAGCCTGCCGCCGGGGCGCAAGTAAGCGCGCAGGTGCGCCAGTACGGGCAGCTTGTCGCGCACGAAGTGGAGCGCGTTCGCCATCACGATCCCGTCAAGCGGGGGCAGCGCCATCGGCTGAGTGAAATCGGCGTGCATCACCTCAAGCACGCGCTGCGGGAAGCGCGCCTGCATCGCCCGGCGTAACGCTTCCAGTGCACCTGTGTCCCGATCGACCGCGATGATTCGGGCGTCTGTGTCAAGCAGATCGGCCAGCGCCAGCGTAAACGCGCCCCACCCCGCGCCGATGTCCGCCCAGACCCCCTGGCCGGGGCCGATTCCGTCACGCAGCAACCGCACATGGTCACGATGGTCCATCTGTTTCTCCGCCATCTGGTCTGCCCGGCGTACCATTCATCCAGATAGGACTCCGCGGGCGTATTTGTTACAATAAACGTCATCTTTATTATGGCCGGTACACAAGGAGACAGGTTAATTATGGCGCGGCGGAAACCCCTGGCCAACCGGCGTCGTGAACAGGCTCGGCGCCAGCGTCTGTGGACCGCAGGCGTGCTGGCGGCCCTGGTGCTGGGTGTGATTGCTCTTGGGATTGTGTATTTCTTGCGGGACGAACCGGGTGAAGCATTTGCCTCAGAAGGCAACAGCCATCTCGTAGTTGAGCCAGCTTCGTATATCTGGCGCACGCGGCCGCCGACGTCTGGCCCTCACGCGCCCCAGATCGCGCGCTGGGGCGAGCATAGCGAAACGGTCCCGGAGTGGCTCCAGGTCCATAATCTGGAAGACGGTGGGGTAATCATGCACTACAACTGCCCGGAAGGCTGCCCTGAGAGCGTTGAGATTTTGCGCGGTATCCTCGACGAAATGGGAACCCATCAGCTTATCCTGCACCCTTACGCGAACATGGACGCGCGCTTCGCGGTGACTGCCTGGACGCGCCGATTGCTGCTGGACGAGCTGGACCGCGACGCGATCGTACGCTTCATTCAGGCGTATCGCGGGATCGACCATCACTAGCCTCGCCCACCAAAAGCCAAACGCGCCACACGCGTGTGGCGCGTTTTGATTCCCCCCGGCCACTCCCCGCCGACGAACCCGCATCGGGCAGCGGGCAATCCAAGCACGGCATTTTGTGCGTAGTGAAAGTATGACTGCCTTTTTATGAAAGGATTGCGACGATGCATCGGAGGGAAACATGATGTGGCAGAATAAGAGAGTCTTGCTATTCCTCGTCCTGGTTGCCGCGCTGGCGATCGGCCTGCCGGCGGGTGCGCAGGATGAGCCGGTCACTCCGTCAATCGAGGTCGCCGATCAACTTGTGCTCGACGGCACGGTAACGATCGCGCGCGCCTTTAGCGATGGCCCCGGCTTCATCGTGATTCACGCGGACGGCGGCGGGGGCACGCCCGGTCCGGTCATCGGCTACCGGTCGATCAACGCGGGTGAGAGCCGCGCGGTGCAGGTCTCGATCAACGCTGCGCAGGCCACCCCGACGCTGTTCGCCATGCTGCACGCGGATACCGGCGAAGTCGGCGTGTACGAGTTCGGCGCCGTCAGCGTTGACGGCAACGTCGTCACGCCGGCGTTTGCGGTCAACGTCATCCACGCCGAAGACCAGTTCGTCGAGAACAACCAGGTGACCATCGCCTCGGTGACGGCTCAGCAGGCGGGCTGGCTGGTCATCCACGCAGACAATAACGGCTCGCCCGGCCCGGTGCTCGGCCAGACACAGGTCCCTGCGGGCACAACGGCCAATGTCGTCGTTGAGCTTTCGGGTGAAGCAACCGGCGTGCTGTGGCCGATGCTGCACGTCGATACCGGCGAGGCCGGTGTCTACGAGTTCGGGACGGTCGAAGGCGCCGATGGCCCGGTGCGGGTCGATGGCCGCGTCGCCGTGACGCCGTTCTGGACGGTGCCTCACATGCGAGTCAGCGACCAGTTGGTGCTGGGCGGTGACAGCATGGAAGCCGTCATGGAGCCAGGCCTGGTCGCAGCATCGGTGCTATCTGAGGGACCCGGCTGGTTGGTTGTGCATGCGGACGGCGGCGGCTCGCCCGGCCCGGTCCTCGGCCAGACTGCGCTCGCACCCGGCCTGAACCGCGACGTAGTCGTGGCGCTGGATCCGGGCGGGGTGACACCGGTCCTGTGGCCGATGCTGCACGTCGACACCGGCGAGGTTGGCGTCTACGAGTTCGGCGCGGTCGAAGGGGCCGACGGACCGGTGCGCGTCAACGACAACGTGGTAACCTTCCCGATCCAGGCCGCGCCGTCGCTGACGATGCAGGATCAGACGCTCGAAGAGGGTATCCTGCGGATCGACGCGGCGCTGATCGACGCGCACGGCTGGATCGCGGTTCACAGCAGCCAGGACGGCTCGCCGGGGCCGGTGATCGCCACCTATCCGCTAACCGCCGGCCTGAGCCGCGGCATCCAGATCGCGCTTGATCCCGCGCAGGCCGGGCAGCAGGTCTTCCCCATGCTGCACTATGACACCGGCGAAGCGGGCGTCTATGAGTTCGGCACAGTCGAGGGCGCCGATGGCCCGGTGCGCGTCGGCGGCAATGTCGTTGTCGGGCCGGTGAACCTGACCGGTGCCGAAGGGGAGCCGGTGACCGAAGGCGAGGCGCCGCCTGAACACGAGATGGGCGTCGCGCTGGACGGCAACGCCCTGATCAACGAGCGGTGTACCGTCTGCCACACACGCGATCGTATCGACCAGGCACAGAAAACGCCCGAGCAGTGGGCCGCCACCGTCGACCGCATGATCGGCTACGGTGCCCGGCTTTCGCCCGAAGAGCGCCAAGCGGTGCTCGACTATCTCAGCAGCCGCTAGCGGCCTGCTCCTAATCGCTTAATGCCCTGCCCGGCATAACAGCAGGGCGCCACCCTCTCGCAGGATGGCGCCCTGTTTGCTTGTTCGCTTTCTGAACCGGCTGCGCTCAGGAATTGACCGGCACGCTGAACACGCGCGGCCCCGTCGGCCGGTCAGGATACGGGCTACCTCCGGCCGGCTCCAGCGACACGCCGAACGCCTGATACGCCTCAAGCGGCGCCGCGAGCGGCACTTCGATATACACCACCACCTGGTCGGCTTCGCGCCCGAAAAGCCCGCCGCTGGTTCGCGCTCCCGCAGTGTCGATCAGCCACAGTTGAAAGATGTTTTCATCGGGCAGCGCCGGCAGTGCCTCGACGCGGATAACGGCGCGGTCGCCCGCCGGAGACACAACCAGTTCGCCCGTGACGTTCGGATCGACTTCGCCGGGCACCACCATAAAGCGCCGCGACCCATCGAGCGCGATCAACTCCGCATAAAGCGCCCGCGCGCCATCCGGCCCGGCCGGCTCGCCGGCATCCCTCAGCCACAGAATCGTGAACGCGGCCAGCACCACGACCAGAATCGCAGCCGCCGCCAGCCAGCCACGCGGCAACCGCCGGAACAGCCGCGCGCGCGCCGGTCGAGCCTGCCGCCGGGCCGCGAGCCGCTCCCGTAGATCCGACCGCAAGTGCTCGGGAGCCGGGTGTACCGGAGCCAGCGCCGCCAGG
>DYEN01000450.1 GCA_020725705.1 Anaerolinea sp. | reverse complement strand
GTTGGTGCTGTCCGACAGCAACGCCAGCACGCCTCGCTTTGAAAACTCCGCCAGCTTGGCGAAGTCCGGCGGCCAGCCGTCGACCGGCGTGTGATCAAACTTGAAATCGCTGGAATGGACGATCAGCCCGACCGGGGTCGTGATGCCCAGGCCCACGCCGTCCGGAATGCTATGGCAGACGTGGAAGGTCTCGACCTGAAACACGCCCAGGTCGAGCGTGTCCCCCGCGCGGAAGATGATCAGCGGGTGGTCGCCGTGGCCGGACTGGCGCATCTTGATCTCCAGCAGCCCGGCGGTCAGCGCGGTCGCGTAGACCGGCGCGCTGATCGAGTCCAGCACGTGGCCGATCGCGCCGGTGTGGTCTTCATGGCCGTGCGTGACCACGATGCCCCGGATGTGCAGGCCCTCTGCCAGGCGCTCGACCACATAGCCGAAATCCGGGATGATGTAGTCGATGCCCAGCATATCGTTTTCGGGGAACATGATGCCGGCGTCGATAATCATCCCCTCGTCGCCGTACTCCAGCAGCATCATGTTCTTGCCGATTTCCCCCAGCCCGCCCAGGGGAATGACTTTCAAAGGTTGCATAGGCTTTGTGCTCCCTCGAACTGCACCGGCGGACGCCGGAGCAGTCAAACGCGCGGACAGAACAATCACAAACGGGGTCACGCCGACCCCGCCAATCGCAAGGTGAACAGGTTGATTTTAGCGCATGGCGGCAGAAACACGCGAGATGAACGTGCCGGGGGTACGTACGGTGTATGGGGTTGCAGGCAGGGCCGGGCGCCGCTGCCCTCAAAACGCGCTTACTCTTGCTCGACGCAGACCGCGTACAGACCGCGCGACGTCTCTTGCAGCAGGAAGGACACCTGATCCCCTTCGCGCAGGCAGCGGACGCCATCGCCTCGAATCGCCGAATAGCGCACCAGGGCTTCCCGCCCATCCGGCAGCCGGATAACGCCGGCGCCGTCGAAACGATCAAAGGCGGTGACCGTACCCTGAACGCGCTTCGTGTGAACCATCATAAGCGAACTGTCCTTTGACCTTCGAAAAGGTCCTCTATCCCGCCTATGCTCAGCATAGGGCACCGCGGTTAATTTCGAATAAAAATGTTGAAAATATTCCGGCAAGAACGCCAAGAACAAAAAGTTACTATAGCAGTGTTCCGCTACCATTGCAAACCTTTGCATACCTGGGCCGGGCGGGGCGCGCCCGCGTTTTCAGGTGCAGATGGGGCGGATGGGACCATTGGCCTATTTGGTGAAATTGGGTACAATGAAAGCACACTAGACAGTTTTGGATTGCGCGAAACATTTGCCCGTATCACTTGCACGTATCACTTAAGTCCTGAGGGGGCTACCATGCAACCATCTCATCCTCCCGATCTGGCTCCGGACGACGATCTTCTCTCACAGAAACCCGACGCGGCTGACATCATCAAAGTTTCGGCGCGCTCGCGCTCGACGGCGGTCGCCGGTGCGATCGCAGGCGTCATACGCGAGCATCAGCGCGCTGAGGTTCAGGCCATCGGGGCGGGCGCGGTCAACCAGGCCATTAAGGCTGTGGCGATCGCGCGTGGCTATTTGCGCGAGGACAATATCGACGTCATCGCCATTCCCTATTTCACCGAAGTAGTCATTGACGACCAGGAGCGCACAGCAGTGAGGATGGTGGTCGAGCCGCGCTGAGGCGCGCCCGGCCTAGCCCGTTGTTTGTCCCCCTGGCCCCACCGAATTTGCCCAGACCTCAGCCCCACCCGATCGCAGGCAAACACCGGATTGGGTGGGGCCACGTGTTCGCATGCGGCGCTCACTCTCTCCGCTGTGCGATCGCCCGCAGCGCCTCGACGTCATGCAGAATCAGCCGGCGCGGCCCGGTCATGCCGATGATCCCGTCGCGGCTCCACTCGGTCAGCGCCTGCATGACCCATTCCTCGCTGGTGCCAATCGCCGCGGCGATATCCTTGCGGTTCAGACGCGATGTCACCAGCCCCTGAACCGGCTCGCCATCGCGATCGGCCAGGAACAGAATCACATGCGCCAGACGGGACGCGCTGCCGTGCGCGACGGTCGACTCGGCCTGGATAACGGTCTGGCGTAGGCGCGCGCTGAGGGTGCTCAGCAGCGCGATGGCCGTCTCCGGATGTTCACGCAGGTAGGCCAGAAACGGCTCGCGGTCCAGTGCCACAATCTCGCAGTCCGTCTCGGCCTGGGCATAAGCCGTACGCGGGCGTCCGTCGAGCAGTGCCAGCTCGCCCAGCACATCGCCGGGGCCGAGCACGTCCAGCAGCACTTGGCGCTCCGCTTCGCCCAGTGTGTAGACGCGCAGGCTGCCGGACTCGATGATGAACATCGCGTTGCCGGGGTCCCCCTTTTGAAACAGAAGTTCGCCCTGCTTGAGCGTGAAGCGCCGCACCTGATCGCAGACCGGGCCGAGCGCATCCGGGGGAAGCTCGCGAAACAGCGGGACGGCCTGTAGGCAGTCAATCAATCTGTCAGCCATCATAGCTGATCTCACTTTCTTATCTGGCATCTGGGGAGTTGTTGCCCGCGGCAGCGGGCGTGCCCCTGGGATGGTACAATCCAGGTGTGCGCTGCCGGCCACCGAAGGTTCGCCCTATGCTCTCATTTCTAGTCGCGCCGCCGCGATGGACCACATCTGTCCGGGTCGCGCTGATCGCGCTCGTGGTGTGCGGGCTGGGTGCGGCCTATGCCCTCACCCTGCAAACCCACATCGCCGGCAGCTTTGACGAACGGCGCTCGCCAGAGCTGCGACTCAAGAACGAATATATCAAAGATGTTAGCGAAATTCAGGTGGCACTGAACGTCTGGGGCACGATTCATCACACCGGCTATCCCCTTTTCGCCGTACTGGGCAACCTGTTCACCCTGCCGCTGCGTCTGGCGGGCGTGGAGCCCGCCGCCGCCGCCAGCCTGTACGCCCTGACCTGGGGCCTGGTGGCGCTGGCCGCGTTTGCGGCGCTGGTGTGGCGCCTGACGGGGCGACCGGCGCTGGCCGCGCTGAGCGCGGGCGTGGTGGGGCTGGCGCGCTCGATCTGGGTACACAACGTCGTCGCGGAAGTGTACAGCATGAGTCTGGCGATCACTATGGTGATCCTGACGATTGCGCTGTGGCCGGGTCCGTGGCGGGGCGCCTGGGGCTGGCGGCGCCGCGTGTTGATCCTGGCGCTGCTGGGCGGGATCGGCGTGGCGCATCACCGGGCGGTGGCGTTTGTCGCGCCGGCAGTGCTGGTCGCGGCCTGGCTGCACCGCCGCGACGAGCCGGCGCGCTGGGGGCCGACTCTGCTGGCGGCAACCGGCCTCGCCGCGCTGGGCTTCTTACCTTATATATATTTACCGCTGCGCGCCTGGCAGGGGGCAGAATGGGTTTATGGCGAGCCGGGAACCTGGCGCGGCCTGTGGGTCGAGATCACCGGGCGCGAGGCGTCCTGGCTGGTGACGCTACCCCCGGACGCCGCGGGCTGGCTCGACAACGCTCGCCGCAGCGCCGGCATCCTGGCGACAGAGCTGACGCAGCCGGGGCTGCTGGCCGCGCTGGTCGCGCTGGCGCTCGCCATGACGGTTACGGATCAGCGCCGGGCTGCCCGCCTGATGGCCCTGGCTGCCGCCGGACCGGTCGCTTTCGCGGTCTCGTTTCACACCGCCGTGATGCCCGAAGCCGTGTTGATGCCGGTGCTGCCGGCGCTGGTCTTCGGCGTCGTACTGGCGCTCGACGGGCTGGCGCGCCGCTATCCGCGCGCTCTGGCTGCCGGGGCAGCCGGGCTGGCCGCCTGGGCGATCGTGCTGGGCATCACGCACTACCCGTTCGTCAGCGAGCTGGTGCGCGAGCCGGGCGGCGTCGAAACGATCGCGCGGCTGGAGCACATCCCCCAGGGCGAGCGCATCGCGGTGTTCTACCCGTGGGGGCCGCGCTACGCGGCGGCTTCCTACGCCCGGCTGGTGACGCGCGCACGCGCCGATCTGCTGGTCGTCCACCACAAAGCGGATCTGCGCCACCTGCTGGACGAGGGCTATACCATCCTGACCGAGCCGGAGACGTTCTACACCTTCCCCCCGCCGTGGCCCAGCGTCTTCGGACCGCCGTCGTCGTGGTGGACGGACCGGATCGGGGCGTTCTACGTGCGCTCCGGCGCGCCCGGCTACGTGGCGATCGATCGCGCGCCGAGGCTGGACACCGCCCCCGATCCGGGCATCACACCCCTGGCCGGCGGGGTCGGCGTGCGTGGAGCCTGGCTGCGCTGCGACGACGCTGAGATCGTGCTGCACGTGATCTGGCAGGTAGAGACCCTTCCGGACCGCAGTCTTAGCGTCTTTGTCCACCTGCTGGGCAAGGACCCCGGCCCGCCGCTGGCTCAGGCGGATATGCGCTCCCCGGTGTACGGAGTCTATGCCTTTCCGCAGTGGCTGCCCGGCCAGAGCGTCGAGGACGACTACATCCTGCCGCGCCTGCCCGGCGGAACTGCGGTGCGCTTTGGGCTGTACGAACTGGATGCCAACGGCAGGTTCATCAACTACGAGGCCGGCACGCTGCCCGTTTCGGCCTGCGAGCCGGCGCACGCGGGCTGAGCGCGAATCCCATAGCCCCGCGCCGAATCATGCTATACTCGGTACGCCCCGAGTAGATTTCTTTCTCTGGTCAGGAGCTTTCCGATGCGTGATTTCATTTCCCAGCGTGTTCTGTCTGTTCCCCCGTCCGGCATCCGCCGTTTTTTCGACATCAGCGCGACCATGGACGATGTGATCTCGCTCGGCATTGGCGAGCCGGATTTTGTC
>DYEN01000449.1 GCA_020725705.1 Anaerolinea sp. | reverse complement strand
GGATAGGCGAATATCGGCAGGGCGCTGCCGAGCACGCGGGCCAGATCGTCGCGCGAACCGGTCGCTTCAATACGCGCTTCCTCAACGCTGACACGGTTAACGAGCGGATGGGTTCGGGTGTGCGCGCCGAGCGTCACCCCTTCGCGGGCAAGTTGGCAAAGAGCGTCCCAGCTTAGGACCGGGTTCGGGACTTGCTCGACCCCGTGCACGGCACAGAACTGCTCGACCCAGGCCATCGCTGCCCGGTGCGGCAGCGACTTGACGTACTCGCGCAGTCGTTTGAACGCCTTTCGCCTGGCAGCCTCATCCGCCGTCACCAGCGGACCGAGCGGCGTATCGATCTGCGGCGCGTCGATCTGACGTAGTGCATTATACAGTCGATCCCACCAAAAGCCGCGCTCTGGATGATCGGGGTAGGCTGTTGGTACGAACAGCGTCACCGGCAGACCCAGGCGTTGCATGACCGGCCAGGCGTGCTCTGCAAAATCCTGGTACGCATCGTCAAAGGTGATCAGCACTGCGCGCGGCGGAAGCGGCTGCCCATGCCGGACGTTTGCCAGGACATCGTCGATGCTCACGACCCGGCAGCGCCGCGCCACAAATGCCATTTGCCGCTCAAACGTGTCGGGCGTGGCGCTGAGTAGCGCCGGGCTGAGGTGGGGCCGCGCGTCCGGCCAATCAACCCGGTGGTAGGTCAGCACACCAAGCTGATCGGGCCGCGCCGGATCAACGCGCTCGATCAGGCTGATCAGCAGTTCGAAGGCGGGGCTGTCCTGTACGGTTGCCAGCAGGCGCTTCACGGTGTGTTTCCTCTCTAGCTTCGACGCAGGGCCTTGCGGATCCACTTTGCGGCGATCGCGGGCAGTTCGGCCAGGCCGGGCAGCGGGTCATCGAGCGCGAACAGGTCCGAGCGGGTCAACGGATTGAGCAGGCCCGCCATGCCCACCAGCGCGGCTCTTCGGGGTGGGGCAGGCAGGGTGCCGCGGCGCCTGCGGCCCAGCAAGACGGATGCGATCCAGACGAGATCGCGCTCGACGTTGCGCGCCTTGACCCCGATTCGGTAGCGCGTGTCCGGCCCGTTGGTCGAAGCCGGCGGGCCGTCCGTGTACAGCGCCGCCAGACGCGCCGGGAAGTCCATCCCGCTGAAGACCGCGAGCGGCAAAGACCCCCAGATACGCCCATTGATCTCCATCAGCTTGCCGCCCTCGGCCCCGACCTTGAACTCAACCATCGCCAGCCCGGTCCAGTTCAGCGCGCCGAGCAGCCGCGCCGAATAGTCGTACAGGGTGGGGTCGAGCGGCACGCTTTGGCGGAACGAGCTGGCCCCGCCTGTGATCGGGACTTCGTGCAGCCGCTTGTGCTGGAAGGCAGCCAGCGGGCGACCTTCGTGCAGGAGCAACTCGACACCGTGACCCTCGCCTCGATAGTAGCTTTGCAGCAAGACCGGGCACCGGCCTTCGAAGCGTGCCATTTCGCGTGCCAGTTCGTCCGGGGTGTGCGCGTAGCTGACCTCGAAATGCTCGACGGCTGCCTGATCGCGGTAGAGGCGCGATGCCTGCGGTTTGAGCACGACAGGCCAGTCCGAGATCGGAAGTGCCAGCGCTTCGGCAGCGGTCTCGACCACGCGGGTAAGCGGCACGGGCACGCCCAGGCTCTGCGCCAGTTCGATGGTCTTCAGCTTGTTGGTTACCACGGCGAGCTGTTCGGGGGTGGGTATGGCCAGCGCGCACAGCCCGTCGAACTCAGCCCGCGCTTCGGACAGCGGCAGAATCACCGCGTCTGTGACCGGGATGATCAGGGTCACGTGCTCGGCCCTGGCGGCGGCCTTGAGCGCCGCGACGGTGTCGCGCGGGGCGCGCTCCGGCTCCGGATAGACCACCCTGCTGACGGTGTAGCGCGACCGGAAGCCGAGGCTATGCGGACTGGAATCCGCCGCGATCACGCGCCAGCCGCGGCGGCCCAACGAGCGGATGATCGCGATCGCGCTCCCGCGTCCGGCATCGGTGACCAGGGCGGTCGGGCGCCGTTCAGGCATGGGACTCCTCGGCAGGGACGGTATCCGGCACACGCCGGTCCCGCTTGAAGGTCAGGATCAGATCGGTTACCTGGCGCAGCACTACGTCTTCCGGCTGCGTTGCGTCGACGCGGACGAAATTCGGGACGTGAGCGCGCATCTCCAGATAGGCGCGGCGCCGCTCTTCCAGCACCTCGACGGTGCCTTCGCCCTTGCGCGCGAGCAGCACCTCGGCGGGCGCGTCCAGGTAAATCATCAAGTCCGGCTTCGGATACACCCGATCCAGCATCCAGCCGTGCAGCCGCCGCGTCCAGGGCTTGCGGTACGGCGTCGGCGCGATGTCATAGGCATAGTAGTCCGAAAAAAAGTGACGATCGAAAAGCACGACATAGCCGCGCCAGGTGTAGAGCCACGTCAGGCCCTGGCGGAACCATTCTTCGGCAATCCGGTTGGTCAGCAGCAGAGCGGACTTGATCTCGGCCAGCACGCGCCTGAGTGGATTCTTGGGGCGCGGCCTGACCGCTTCCTCGATGGCGCGCGGGCCGCGCGTGTCCGGTTCGGCACCCAGCCCGCGCTTGATCTTGTTCAGCAGCCAGGTTGTCGGCAGCATGAGGTTGCTGGAGTCGAGGTTGACTCCCATGTAGACGTATTTAATCGGCAGAGGCAGCGTTTCCCGCAGCCGGCGGCTGATAGTCGTTTTGCCGGAGCCATCCGGCCCCACCAATGCGACAGAAAACAGCTTTGGCATGGTGATCAGGCTCCCTTTACCGTGGCGTCCAGCACCGCCCTCAGCCGCGCGCCGATTGCCGGCCAGACGAAATGCTGCTCGATATAGCGGCGTGCCGCTCCGTCGGGCGTGGGGTCAGCAGCGCGCGCTTTGATCTCCGCGCTGAGCAGCGCCGCGAATTCGTCCGCCGTGCGTGCGACTTTGAGCGGCGGCCTGGCACCGTTCTCGGTGATTAATCCATCCGCTGCAACCGGCGACGCGATTACCGGCACTTCCATCGCCATCGCTTCCAGCACCTTGTTCTGAATCCCGGCGCCAAAGCGCAGCGGCGCCGCAAACACGGTCGCGCGTTCCAGATAGGGGCGAACATCGTCAACGAACCCGGTGACCGTCACGCCCCGCCGCTGCCCGGCGGCGACCAGCGCCGGGGTGGGGCTGTGCCCCACGATCAGCAGCTCGGCATCGGGCACGCTTTTCAGAAGGGTGGGAAAAATGTCTTCGATCAGATGCAGCGCGGCGTCGATGTTCGGCTGGTAGTTCATTGCCCCGGTGAAGACGACCGTGTTCTGCCCCAGCGTGGTGCTCGTTCGCTGCCAGTAGGCAACATCGATGCCATTTGGCATTACGGTTGAGGGTTTCACGGTCGCCTGTTCGCCATCGCCCAACACCGCCTGACGGTCGCGCAGCGAAGCGAACAGCAGATGATCCGCCCGCGCCACAATCTGCCGCTCCAGCCGGCGCATTTGCCGATACTTCACCCACAGCGCCGGCAGTTTGAGCAGGCTGGCATGTTCCATCTGGCCGCGGATGCGCATTGACGCAGCGTCGGTGAAATCGGCCACGATGGGGGGCAGCGCCAGCCCGCGGATGGCGGCGTAGGTCGGTTTACCGCTGAACAAGACTACGTCGAACGCGCGGGTCGGGTCGCGCCGCTTGATTGCGGCGCGCATGGCGTGGATCGGGCTGTTGCGGCGACCGGCTGCGCTCACCGCGTGAAGCGCCTTCTCCAGAGGTGAGCGCCCGCGCTCTTCATCGATGAAGACTTCAATGTCGCGCGCGTACTCCGCCAGCGCGTCGCGGTGCTCGTCGCGGAAGCTCGGCCGGGCAATCGACAGCAGCGTGATGTCATGGCTCTGCGCCAGCTCGCGGATGAAGTAATAGTGGCGCAGGTAGCCGCTGGTCAGTGGAAATGGGAACCCGTTCGTCAGGTAGAGGACGCGCATCAGATTATCTCGTTACTTTCGCTACGTTGTCCAGCCGAGGTTATCCAGATGGCTCAGGCTGTGCCGCCACAAAGCATAGTACCGGTTTCCTCTCAACCAGGCGGCGGTTTCCGGTTCCACGCGGCCGGGTTGTGGATTATCGTTGTGCAGCCGGAGCAGCAGCCTGCTCATATAGCGCGCCCAGCACAGCACAAACAGCGGCGTCAGATATTGCACGTCGATCCGCATGCGCTGGGCGTACTGCTTGACGTAGCGCACGGCCCAGGCGTCGGGACCGAAGAACGCTTCGTTGAACGGAACAAGAAAATCGCGCCGGGTGCGGGCGAAGCTCTGTGCAAATGCCGCATAGGTCAGGAAGAAAAACATATCGCAGGCGGGCAGCCCTTGCAGTTCCGCCAGCTCCCAGTCGACCACGCCAAGCGTGTGCGTGTGGAGCGCGATCAGATTGGGGTGGCTGACGTCGCCATGCTCGACCACCAGCGGCAGCGCTGCCTGGCGGAGCGGGGTGATCAGCGCCTGCGTGTGCGCCAGAAGCTGCTCTTCCTTTGGGCTGAGCGGAAAGGCGGTGGCGAAGGCATGGAGCGGTTGCGTGATCTGCTTTTCGTACCAATCTGGCTCGGCGCCCCTGGTTTCGGTATGTGGCAGGTCGGTCAGCCAGTCCAGCGCCAGTTCGCACGCGCCTTCCAGGTCGCGCCGCACCTGGGTTGGGTCGAGCAGCTTCCCGTTGAGCGCGGTTTCGATCAAGATCGGGTAGCCGCGATATTCCTCGAACGCGACCAGCTGGGGGATGGATTCGAACCCGCCGGGGCGCATGGCCTGAATCGCCTGGATGGCCGCTGCTTCGCGGGTCAGGCTGGGGCTGCGGTCACCCAGGCGCGGCACCTTCGCCACCAGCACCGGTTTGGTTTTGCGGCGCGGCAAGATCAAGAAGACGACATGGCGCGAGGCACGGAAGCGCGGTGTCAGCATCACGCTCGTCAGGTGTTCCGGCACACGATAGCGGTCGAGCCGGAGCCGATCGCGGTTCTTCGTCAGGAAGTCGAGGACCAGATTCACGAGTTCGCCCGCCTTGCCAGCACGCTGATGCACGAAACGAACCAGCCGGTCAGCCCGACACCGAACCCGGCGCGTGTCACCTGTTGAATCAACCAGGCAGTCGCCCCGTGACGGTTTGTCGTGACGACATTGCACACACCCGATGGATCGTCGAGCGGAATAATCTTGGTGCACGCCGCGAAGTCCGGCCAGTGCCAGAACGTCTCGATCTGCCGGAAGCCTGCGCGCTCGGCAGCAGACGCAAAACGCCTCACCTGCCAGGGGATCTCGCGCCCGACGCGCCGCCGGAGTTCGGCGTAGAGCACCCCGCCCGGCCGGAGCAGCGCCCCGACTCGCGCCAGCGTATCGATGGACTGGCCCTCCAGCACGGCGGTGTCGAACTGCTCGCTCGCGCCGGCTGGCAGGCTCTGACCGTCGATCACATCCTGCGCGAAGTACCCCAGTGCGTCCCACAGATCTCCGCTGGCCGGGCCGAAGTATACGACGCGACCTAGATCCGGATTGGGCAGCAAGAACCGCCAGTCCAGGCGGCGCGAGCGCTGCAAAAGTTCATCGAGCGGCGCGTCGCCGGTGGAGTCGACCGGCGTTGGGACTGAGTCGTGCGTGCTGGCTGCCATCAGATCGCCTGTACTTCCTTCTGCGCGACGCGCTCGATATACGGGAGCATGGCGCGATACAACTCCTCGATGATGGCCGGGTACGGGTGCTCGACCAGGTAGCAGGCTTTGCCGTCCAGTGCCGTCCGCAGCCGCTCCCGCTGGATCTGCTCGGCGTTCTCCACAATCGGGCTGAAGCGGTCCGGAAAGGCGAAACGGAACATGGCGTAGTATGCCATGAACGGCAGCCGTTCGTATTGCAGCGAGAACACCATCCGCTCGGCCACCGTCTGCGGCGGCAGTGGCTCGACGCGCACGCCGGGCGCGTCGACGCTGGCGACAAAGAAGACGGCATCCAGCGGGCCGCTGAGCGTGAAGGCATCGGGCGGGAAGACGTCTTCAGGCGGCAGATCGACGAAAAGCTGCTGCTCCAACAGCCGGGCAGCGCGTCCGGCCAGGCCCTTGCCGGGCAGGCGGGGCAGCGCGGCTTCGGCCCGCACGGCGGCTTTCAGCGCCCGGATGCGCAGCCGGGCGCCGTACCCTGCAAGCGCGCGATAGCGGGGCATCTGTTCCAGGTACCAATCCCAGACGCGGATTGGCTCCGGGATGCCCGCCATTGAGGTGCCATCCGCGGAGAGATAAACCCACTCGTCGCCGATGTAGCGCGCGCCATGCTCCATGAAGCCCAGTAGCGCTTCGGTCTTGCCGCCCTTGGACCAGCCCGTATTGAGCACGCCGGTTCCGTTGTGCAGAAAGGCCGAGGCATGAAGCGGCAAAGCGCCCTTGGCAAGCGCGGTAAGGTTGACGATGGGAATCAGCAGCGGGACCGCCGGAAGCCCATGTTCCGCGACGATGGTCAGCGGCTCGCCTACACGCTCTAGCGGGATCTGAACGCGCGCGCGTGCCTTGTGCTTGGCGCGCAGCACGAGAAACGCGTCGTCGGTAAACGCGGCTTCGTCTTTACCCAGGTAACGCAACGTCCCGCGCGTCTCGAGCCGCTCGACGAAACGAATGGTGATGTCCGGTGCGCCGTCGAACCGACCCTGGATCGGCCCAAGCTGGCGGGCCACAGCCTTCGCATCGCCGGGGCGAGCGCTCACCAAACGGATCGTGACCAGGTTGTGCAGGTTGAAGTCCATCGTTGCCCCTGGCAGGTGATGGTGCAGGTATTCAGGTGCCGGTGTGGCCATCTGCATTATAGTATGAGCTGTGTCCGAGGGCACGCAGGCGCAGCCCGTGTTCCCCCAAAAGATGGGTTTGTGCCCGGCCCTGTACTTATATGTTATGGGCGGGTCCGTGCGCATGCTATTAAAAATCTTTAAAGTCACGCGGGGCAGTTATTTAAATCAGATAAAAAGTTATAAAAAAGGCTTGAATCTGTAGTAATCACCGTGTTTATATGTTTGAGAATTTACTATAATTCGGTTAACCCAGCATCGGACCCCCGACGACAGCGCAGTGGAGGAAAGCGATGAACCGGTTACGATTTCTGTTACTAGTGAGCGCGATGTGGCTGATGTTTCTTTTCGGTTTGGCCCGCCCTGAAGTCCTCGGGTTCACGCCGTCACCGGGTCTTTACGGGATCGTCGTCGTCACGATTTTGGCGATGTTGCTCTTCCCTGATCTGGGTACGAGCCGCCTACAGATGATCCTGGCAGGGGTCGGGCTGCTCTATCTTGTCCTCGGGGTGCTGGGGGTGCTGGGGCACGACCTGACAACCCTGCCGGTCACTGTCACTGAGCTTCTGCTGCTGGC
This sequence comes from Anaerolinea sp., assembly GCA_020725705.1. Taxonomy (GTDB): domain Bacteria; phylum Chloroflexota; class Anaerolineae; order Aggregatilineales; family Aggregatilineaceae; genus DYGX01. The sequence goes on along the minus strand of DYEN01000449.1, from coordinate 2,266 downwards.
GATCACGGTTTACCTGGCCCGGCTGCTGTCGGTGGTTGTGGCCAACCTGGAGCAGGTGCTGGAAAACGTGGTGACCGGCGCCAAGGAGTCGCGCATACTGTCGACGGCGGCGGGGGAAGAAGCGATCAATGCCGAGTTGTTCCGCGCCCGGCGCTTCAACCGGCCGGTGGGCTTCATCCTGCTCAAGCTCAGCGACGTCGAAGAACTCAAGACCACACGCGCCGACCGGTTCAATTATCAGGCTGTGCTGCAGCGCAGCTACCTGAAGTCCCGCGTGGGGCAGCTGGCCGAATCCTTTCTTTATCACACCGACCCCATCGCGTGGCATGCTGACGATCTGGTGATCTGCCTGCCGGAGACGAACCGCGAGCAGGCCGAGGAGCTGGCGCAGAAGATCTACGACCTCATCCGCCTGCAGTTAAACATCCGTATGCCAATCGGCGCCGCCAGCTTTCCGGATGACGGTCTCATCTACAAGTATCTGGTCGAGGCTGCTGCCAAGAACCAGCTCACCTTTGCCCGCGACGAGCGCCAGCCCGAGCCGGGCGGGGCGGGCACCGGAGACAAGCGCGCCTCGCAGGAGCGCGCGGCGATCCAGCCGATGACGGTCGATTTCGGCTTCGGCGGGTTCTTCGGCGGTAACGCTGCCCTGACCCAACCCCTGCACAAGTCGCCTTCGACGTTCATTCTTAGCCTGGGGTTGCGGGCGCTGTTGCAGGGCGGCGAGCTGCTCCAGCCGTTCGTCGTGCAGAAGGCGGCGCAGCGAGACGTCTCGCCGTACTACGATCCCGATTTCTGGGTCAATCGCCTGCCATACCAGAGCGCGGACTCGCGCCAGGTCTACATGCGTGTGAAGCGCGCGATGGACCTGGCCATCGTGATCGGGACTCTGCCGCTCACGCTCCCAATTGGGCTGACGCTTGCCGCGCTCATCTGGCTTCAGGACCGCCACTCGCCGCTGTACGTGCAGCGTCGCACGGGCCTGGGGGGCCGCACCTTCAAGATGTATAAGTTCCGCTCGATGATCGTCAACGCCGACAAGCGCCTGGAAGAGCTTGGCGTACGTGTTAACGAGCGCGGCGAGACGATCGATGAGCACGGCAACAAGCTGGAGAACGATCCGCGGATCACGCGGGTAGGGCGCATTCTGCGCAAGACAAGCTTGGATGAGCTGCCCCAGCTTTGGAACGTGTTGAAGGGGGACATGAGCATCGTGGGGCCGCGCCCGACCTCGTTCGGGGTCGATAAATATACCCTGCTGCACACCGAGCGTCTGAGCGTCAAACCTGGCATTACCGGCCTGTGGCAGATCTATGAGCGCGGCGAGACGGACTTTGACAACCGCCTGATCTGGGACATGAAGTACATCGACAAAATCAGCCTGGTGCTCGATGTCAAGATCATGATCCGCACGGCGCTCAAGGTCTTCCGAGATCGCGGAGCGCGCTAGCCGGGCAGCCTTGCCAATCGTTCATTCTACGCCTAAGATCGGTAATAACGCGGCATGGCCTCTGCACTGAATCATCTATCCGGGCAGAGGCCGCCTGATTGACTTGCACCGCTCGCCACGGTCAGGTTGTCGTTCAAGAACGACGCGCGATCACGCAACGATGGGGAGAACGGATCCATGTTTCGACGGTATATCGACGCGATTTTGAAGTGGTTTTGGGTGCCGGTTCTGACTTCACTGGTGGCTGCCGGGATCGCGTTTGTCTACAGTGAGAGTCAGCCGGAGAGTTACAACGCGCGCGTTCAGCTTCTGGTTGGGCCTGCCACGACCAGCCTCAACCCAACGCCGAACGATCTGCGGGCGGCGGCGCAACTGCTTGAGGTCTACGCCGTGCTGCCCACCATGCGGCCGTTCCTCGAAGACGTCATCGCAGATTTGAACCTCGACCTCACCGCTGGTCGCCTGGAAAACATGCTCACCGTCACCACCAGCAGCACAACTCAGCTTCTGACGATCCGCGTCACCGACACAGATCGCGATCGGGCGCCGGTGATTGCGAACCGGATCGCCGAGATGCTGGTCGCACGTAGTGCGGGCGGGGGAGCAGCAGGTGATGCGTACAAGCGGATTCAAGAGCAGATTACCCGTGTGGAGCAGACGGTTGAGCGCAGCGAAGAGCGCCTGATCGACCTGCAGCAGCAGCGCGCGTCTGCCACCACGGACTCGGACCGGGCCAGGCTGGACGATCTGCTCGACAAAGAGCGGAAGGCGCTGGCCGACGCCGAGAAGACGCTGGTATCCCTCTACAGCGAGGCG
>DYEN01000448.1 GCA_020725705.1 Anaerolinea sp. | reverse complement strand
GTCTACGCGATGGTAAGCCAGCTTGTGCGCCTGACCGGGCTGGACGTTGAGTTTCACGGGCACAACGACAGCGGCTGCGCCATCGCCAACGCCTGCGCCGCGCTGGAAGCAGGCGCCACCCACATCGACACCACCGTGCTCGGCATCGGAGAGCGCAACGGGATCACCCCGCTCGGCGGCCTGATCGCCCGGCTCTACACCCTCGACAAACGCTATGTCGCCAAATACAAGCTCTCTCTGCTGCCGGTCATCGACCGCACCGTCGCCGCGATGATCGGCGTGGAAATCCCGTTCAACACCTACATCACGGGGTCCAGCGCCTTCATCCACAAGGCGGGCATCCACGCCAAAGCCGTGCTGGCCGATCCATCGACCTACGAGATCATCCAGCCGCAGGATTTTGGCCTGACGCGCCAGGTTGCCATCGGCCACCGCCTGACCGGCTGGAACGCGGTCCGCGAACGGTCCCTCTCGCTGGGCCTCAGCCTGGACGAAACCACCCTGCGCGCCATCGCCCGCCAGATCAAGCGCCAGGCCGACGAACGCACGCTGTCCGCGCAGGAAATCGACACAATGCTGCTCAGGGCAGCGGGGCAGGAAGCGTGATGGCCGGGCGAACCTTTGCCGAGAAAGCCCTGGCGCGGGCGGCGGGTGTGCCCGATGCGCGAGCAGGTGACATCCTCGACGTCACGCCGGACCTGATGCTCAGCCACGACAACTCGGCGGCGATCAGCCAGATCTTCCGCGAGACGGGCGCCGCGCGGGTGCTCTACCCGGAGCGCATCGCCATCACGCTCGACCACGCTGTGCCCGCGCCCACCACACGCCATGCTCAGAACCACGCTGAGATCCGCGAGTGGGTGCGCCAGCAGGGCATCGCGCACCTGTTCGAGGTGGGGCGCGGCATCTGCCATCAGGTGATCGCCGAAGAAGGCTTGATCCTGCCCGGCGAGACGATTCTGGGAGCGGACAGCCACACCACGCACGCCGGGTGGCTCGGCGCGTTCGGCGCGGGCGTAGGCCGTACGGAGATGGCCGCGCTGTGGGCCACCGGCCAGCTCTGGATGCGCGTGCCGGAAGCCATCCGGATCACGCTGAGCGGGCGCCTGGCACGGGGCGTCACCGCCAAGGACATCGCGCTGCACATCCTGGCCGCGCTGGGTACCGCCGCCGCGCTCTATCGCTCGGTCGAGTTCGCGGGGGACGGGCTGGCGGGGCTTTCCCTGGACGAGCGCCCCGTGCTGCCGAACATGATGGCCGAGGCGGGAGCTAAGAACGCGTACCTGCCGCCCGACGACGCGGTCTTTGCCTATCTGGAGCCGCGCCGCACACGTGACTACACGCCGCTCTACCCCGATCCGGACGCCGAATACGCCGCAGACTACCGCTTCGATCTGGACACGCTCGCGCCGCAGGTGGCGCTGCCGGAACGGCCCGATCACGTCCGACCGGTCACGGATGTGATCGGCCAGCCGGTGCAGCAGGCGTTCATCGGCACCTGCACCAACGGGCGCCTGGACGATCTGCGCGCGGCAGCGGAGATCCTGCGCGGGCAGCGCGTCCGCTGCCGGCTGATCGTCATTCCGGCCAGCGCCGAAGTCATGCTGGCGGCGGCGCGCGAGGGGGTCCTCGACATCCTGATCGGCGCGGGCGCGGCGATCGGCACACCCGGCTGCGGGCCGTGCATGGGGAACCATATGGGCATCCCGGCGCCGGGCGAGGTCACAATCAGCACCGGCAGCCGCAACTTCCGGGGACGGATGGGCACACCCGATGCGCCCGTTTATCTCGCCAGTCCCTACGTGGTTGCGGCCAGCGCCATTCGGGGAACCATCACCGATCCGAGAGAGGTCCTGGTATGAGAACGGAACACCGCTGCTGGGTCTACGGCGACGATGTGAACACGGACGTGATCTTTCCGGGGCGCTACACCTACACGCTGCGCGAGCCACACGAGATCGCCGCGCACGCCCTGGAAGATCTGGACCCGGACTTTGCGCCGAACGTGCGCCCCGGCGATGTCATCGTTGCGGGCGCCAACTGGGGGTGCGGCAGCAGCCGCGAGCAGGCCGTCACCGCGCTGAAATACGCCGGGGTCGCCTTGATCATCGCCTCGTCGTTCGCGCGCATCTACTTTCGCAACTGCGTCAACCAGGGCCTGCTCCCGATCATCATCCCCGGCCTGAATACGCGACTCCGCACCGGAGACACGCTCATCTGGGATCGCCAGGCGGGGACGATCAGCGCGCAGGGCGTCACGTATCCCATCCCGCCGCTGCCGCCCTCGGTCCAGGCGATCCTGGACGCCGGGGGTCTGTTGCCCATGCTCCAGCGACGCTTCCGGCAGGGCCGGCCATGACACACACCGTCACGCTGATCCCCGGCGACGGCATCGGGCAGGAAGTCATCCCGGCGGCTCGCGCCGTGCTTGAACGGCTCGGCGTCCCGCTAACCTTCCAGCAGGCCGAGGCCGGCTTCGGCACGTTCCAGGCGCGTGGGACGGCGCTGCCCGACGACACGCTGCGCCTGTGCGAAGCCAGCGACGCGATCCTGTTCGGCGCGACCGGCTCGCCCCTGGGGCGGGTCGAGGGCTATCACAGCCCGATCCTGGCTCTGCGCCGCCATTTCGATCTGTTCGCCAACCTGCGCCCGGCATGCGCGGACGGGATCGACGTGCTGATCGTGCGCGAGAACACCGAGGGCCTCTACAGTGGGCGCGAGCGCCTGGAAGACGACGGGCAGACGGCCATCGCCGAACGGGTTATCACGGCGCGGGCATCCCGGCGCATCGTCCGCGCGGCGTGCGAGCAGGCGTTGCGCCGGTGCCGGCGCCTAACGCTGGTGCACAAGGCAAACGTGCTGCGCGAAACCTGCGGGTTGTTCCGGCGCGTTGGGCTGGAAGTCGCGCAGGATTACCCGGAGCTGCACGTCGACGAGCTGCTGGTCGATACGGCTGCGCTGATGCTGGTACAGAACCCGGCGCGCTTCGATGTGATCGTCACCACCAACCTGTTCGGCGACATCCTGAGCGATCTCGTCGCCGGACTGGCGGGCGGCCTGGGGCTGGCGCCGTCGGCCAACATCGGCGCGTCGCCGCCCGCGCTCTTCGAGCCGGTGCACGGCAGCGCGCCGGATATCGCCGGGCGCGGCGTCGCGGACCCGCGCGCGGCCATCCTCAGCGCCCTGATGATGCTGGACTATCTCGGCTACGAGCGGCTGGCGTCGGCGGCCCGGCGCGTGGTGCTGGCGACCGCTCACACCGGCAGCACGCAGCGCACCACCGAGGCGATCTGCACCCGCCTGGAAAGGGAATTGCATGTCTGAGCCTGTCGCTGATCTCTTGCTCGAACTGGTGCGCCGCGCCAGCCCGTCCGGGCAGGAAACCGCCGCGGTCGCATTCTTGGTCAGCTGGATGCGGGCGCACGGCTTCGTCGCCTACGTGGACTCCGCAGGCAACGCGATCGGCATCCGCGGCCCGGAACACGCGCGCTTCACGCTCATGCTGCTGGGGCACATCGACACGGTGCCCGGCCAGGTCCCGGTCGCCGTGCGCGACGGCGTGCTGTATGGCCGGGGCAGCGTGGACGCAAAAGGGGCGCTGGCAGCCTTC
>DYEN01000447.1 GCA_020725705.1 Anaerolinea sp. | reverse complement strand
TCCAGGGGCAGATCCTGTTCAACGGGCGCGACATCTTCGAGCGCGGCACGGACGTGATCGACCTGCGGCGGCGCATCGGCATGGTGTTCGCCATCCCAACCCCGCTGCCAGGCAGCATCCGCGATAACATCACCTACGGTCTGCGCATGGCCGGGATCCGCAACCGCGACGAGCTGGAGACCCGCGTCGAGCGCTCGCTGACTCAGGCCGCGCTGTGGGACGAGGTCAAGGACCGGCTCGACAAACCCGCCTCGGCGCTGTCCGGCGGGCAGAAGCAGCGTCTGTGCATTGCGCGCAGCCTGGCGCTGGAGCCGGAAGTGCTGATCCTGGACAATCCCACGTCCGGGCTGGATCCGCTCTCGACCGCGATGGTCGAGGAGAGCCTGCACGAACTGAAACAGCGTTACACCATCATCATGGTTCCGCACAGCGTCCAACAGGCGGCGCGCGTGGCAACCACCGCCGCGTTTATGCTGGACGGCGAAATCATTGAAGTCGGCAGCGCGGATCAGATCTTTGGGCAACCGCAGGTCAAACAGACCGAGGACTATGTGACAGGACGGTTCGGCTGATGGCACAGGGCAGGCCCATCGACAATAACCGCGCCATCAAGATCGATGTGCGCGATTTCAGCTTCTACTACGGAGACTTCCAGGCGCTGGACAGCCTGACGCTGAGCATCCGCGAGCACGAGATCACCGCGCTGATCGGCCCGTCGGGCTGCGGCAAATCGACATTTCTGCGCGCGCTAAACCGCATGAACGACACCATCCCCGGCGCCCGCGCCACCGGCGACGTATTGCTCGACGGCCAGAATATCTACGACCCGCATGTCGATGTCACCGAGCTGCGACAGCGCGTGGGGATGGTCTTTCAGCGCCCCAACCCCTTCCCCCAGTCGATCTACGACAACGTCGCGTTTGGCCCGCGGGTGCTCGGTCTGGCGCGCAACAGCGATCTGGACGATATCGTGCGCCAGAGCCTGGAAAGCGCCGGGCTGTGGGACGAGGTCAAGCACCGGCTGCGCTCGCCGGCGCTGGCCCTCAACCCCGGCCAGCAGCAGCGGCTGTGCATCGCGCGGGCGATCGCCGTCAAGCCGGACGTGATCCTGATGGACGAGCCGTGCTCGGCGCTGGATCCGGTCGCCACCCTGCGCATTGAAGACCTGATGCGCGAGCTGGCGCAGGATTACACGATCGTGATCGTGACGCACAACATGCAGCAGGCCGCGCGCGTCTCGGATCGCACCGGCTTCTTCTGGCTGGGCAAGCTCATCGAGTTCGACGAAACCGAGCGGCTGTTCAGCACGCCTCGCGAGGCGCTCACCGAAGCCTACATCACCGGGCGGCGCGGCTAGGAAT
>DYEN01000036.1 GCA_020725705.1 Anaerolinea sp. | reverse complement strand
GTCCGGCCGGGCGAGGTGGTCGTGATCCGCTACGAGGGTCCGCGCGGCGGGCCGGGGATGCAGGAGATGCTGGGGCCAACCGCGCAGCTTCAGGGGATGGGGCTGGGCGACTCGGTGGCGCTGGTCACCGACGGGCGCTTTTCCGGCGGCAGTCGCGGGGTGTCGATCGGGCACGTCAGTCCCGAGGCTGCCGCGCGCGGGCCGATCGCTGCCGTCCGGAACGGCGACCCGATCGCGATCGATCTGGACCGCCGGACGCTGGATCTGCTGGTGGACCCGGCGGAAGTGGAGCGGCGGCTGGCGGCGCTGCCGCCATTCGAGGTGACGATCGAAAGTCGTTGGCTACGGCGCTATGCCCGCCTGGTGAGCAGCGCAAGCACCGGCGCGGTTTTTCTGGACTGAGTCTGGATCTGGGCTACGCATCGAAGGAGTGCATCGTCATGGGATTGAACGAACAGAAATCCGAATGGATGTGGCGCAACGGAGAATGGGTCCGCTGGGAAGACGCGACGGTTCATGTCACCGCGCACGCGCTGCACTATGGATCAAGCGTTTTCGAGGGCATCCGCGCCTATGCCACGCCGGACGGGCCGGCGGTGTTCTGCCTGGATGCGCATGTGCGGCGCCTTTTCGACTCGTGCAAGATCGCCCGCATCCCGGTGCCCTATTCGCCAGCTGAGATCACCAGCGCCATTGTGGAGACGGTCGACCGCAACCGGCACACAAGCTGCTACATCCGCCCGATGGTCTTCCGGGGCAGCGAGGGGATCGGGTTGGACGGGCGGGCATGCCCGACCGAAGTCGTCATCTTCACCATCGACTGGGGCCGCTACCTGGGCGCCGACGCGATCGAGCAGGGGATCGATGTGATGGTCAGCTCGTGGCGCCGCATGGCGCCTGACACGCTGCCGGCCATGGCGAAGATCGGCGGGCAATATATCGGCAGCCAGTTGATCACCATGGAAGCTAAAGAGAACGGCTTCCACGAAGGGATCGGGCTGGACGTGAACGGCTACGTGGCCGAGGGCGCGGGCGAGAACATCTTCCTGGTGATGAACGATGTACTCTACACCCCGCCGGTTGCCGCGTCGATCCTGGCGGGCATCACGCGCCAGTGCGTCATGACCCTGGCGGGCGCACTCGGCTACGAGGTGCGCGAGCAGATGATCGCGCGCGAGATGCTTTATGTCGCCGACGAGATCTTCCTGACCGGCACTGCGGCGGAGATCACGCCGGTGCGCTCGGTGGATCGCCTGCCGGTGGGCAACGGCGAGCGCGGCCCGGTCACCCGGCAGATCCAGGAGCAGTTTTTCGCCATCACCAGCGGGCACGCGCCCGACCGGTTCGACTGGCTGACGCCGGTCCGCGAGACCAGCGTGAGTTATGGGATTGCGCGCAGCTTCGACGGGTATTAGCCGTCGGGCCGTCCAGTATCGCTGAGAAGAGGAGCAGCTACCGTGAAACTGACTGGCGCAGAAATCATTCTGGAATGTTTGCTGCGGGAAGGTGTGGAAGTCATGTACGGCTATCCAGGCGGCGCTATTCTGCCGACCTATGACGCCATGACGAAATACCCGCAGATCCGGCACGTTCTCGTGCGGCACGAGCAGGGCGCCGCGCACATGGCGGACGGCTACGCGCGGGCCACCGGCAAAGTGGGCGTCGCGATTGCCACCTCTGGCCCCGGCGCGACCAACCTGGTGACCGGCATCGCTACTGCCATGATGGACTCGTCGCCGATTGTGTGCATCACCGGGCAGGTCCCGACCGGCGCCATCGGCACCGATGCGTTTCAGGAGACGGACGTCACCGGTGTGACGCTTCC
>DYEN01000446.1 GCA_020725705.1 Anaerolinea sp. | reverse complement strand
TGCCGCGCTCCCAGTTGCGGTCGGCGATGATAATAATGCCGGGGTATTCGATCCCGGTGAGGTTGAACGTCTCGACCACGTCCAGCTCGGCGAACGGGTACGGGCCGAACGCCTCGTTGAAAACACGCACCGAGTCCAGCGCGATCTGCAGCACCCATTCCGCGGCGCTCTCGCCCCCCGGCCAGAAATAGACCTTAACCGTGATATCCTCGACGTTCCCGGTGATCACGCCGAACTCCGGCCCGGCGACGATCAGCGAGTCACGCATGGGGCCGCTGACGATGTGGTGTGTGGTCAGGTTGCTGCCCGCCGGATAGGTGGCGAGGGTGGAGCCGCTGGCCGCCACGACGAACGTGTCCGGCACGGTCAGCAGAATCTCGTACAGCCCGGTTTCGCTGTAGACGGCGTCGCCGGTGGGCAGCGGGCGTTCCTGCCACCAGCCGCGTCCTTCCTCGTAGACGGACAGCATCGGGTGCCATTCCGGGCCGGAGAAGACGTTGTGCTGGTAGCCGAACGCGCCGTAGGACGCGAACATCCCGCGCTCGGCTGAGACGGTGAACTGCATCGCGATCTCGACCGCCTGACCCGGCGGCAGCGGCTCCACCAGCGGGACGGTCAGCACGGACTGGCGCCCGGCCAGCCTTGCCTCGACCGGCGCATCCTCGACCTTGACATCCGACACAACCATCCGCCCGCCCAGCGACGGCAGGTTGGGGTACAGCCGGAACACGATTTCGCTCAGTGTGTCGGATGAATGGTTGGTGTAGTGCACGCGCTGGGCGCCGCGAATCACCGCCACGTCGCCCTCGAAGCTGAGCGACGCCTCGATGTAGTAGCGGTTGCGATCCACAAAGCGGGACACATCGTCCGCGAAGGCCGGGCGCATGGCCGCCTCGAAGCGGGCGACATCGTCCCAGTCGACGGCGGGCAGCACGACGGGGTTAACCGGCGGGAGATCGGTCGGTGTGGCTGGCGGCAGCGCGGTGATCGTCGGAGCCAGAGTCGGCAGCGCGCCGGAATCTGCACCGGCTGCCGCCCCGCAACCGGCGAGCGCAGCGATCCCCAGCAGCGCCACGCCCAACACCAGCGCAGCCTGTGATCGAACGGTCATCTTCATCTTCCCTTATGCACCTGCACACGGCGCCTCTGTCTACAGCTTATACGCTTCTGCCGGCGCGATGTGCGCAGACCCCCGTGCCCGGTTGCCACCGGAGATATGATCGGATTGCTCGAATTCGTGAAGTGGTGTACAGTCTGATTAAGAGGCTTACGCATCAGGGATCAATAAACGTTTTGCTCGAGCCGTCACAGAGTACCCGGCGCACACACAGCAGCGGTTTTCGATCCGTCTGGCGAGCTATGGTTGCTGCGCGCGAGCGTTGCCGCCGTTGTGGGCGCGGGTAAGCCGACATACTACCTGATCTTGCCCAGATGATATACATTAGAATCAACTTGCATGGTCAGGTGGTGGTGGCGTTCCCGGCGCGAGCACGGCGCTGCGATCTCTGAGCGCGGACGGTTGAGCGGGCCATCCCGGCGCCGCCTCACCGGCCCGGCAAGCACTCGTTGCAACTGCTGACTTGATTTTACTTGTGGAGGAAGAACTGTATGAAGCACCGTTCATGGATTCTCGTTGCGATTGCTCTGATTGCGATGGTCGTCGCACCGGTGGCCTATCGCCCGGCCGTTCAGGCCCAGGGCCAGACGCTCACCATCTGGGCGGACCTCAACCGTGCACCGATCCTTGAGGCCCTGGCGCCCGATTTCACCGATGAGTACGGCGTAGAAGTTGTTATCCAGCAAGTCGGCTTTGGCGACATCCGCGACCAGTTCATCATCGCCGCCCCGGCCGGTGAAGGCCCGGACATCTTCATCGGTGCGCACGACTGGATCGGTGAGCTGGTTGCCAGCGGCCTGCTGGCCCCGATCGACCTGGGCGCCAACGAGGAGAACTTCCTGCCCGCGGCAATCGATGCCTTCACCTATGAAGGCGACCTGTACGGCATGCCGTACTCGGTCGAGAGCCTGGGCTTTTTCCGCAATCCCGAGCTGGTTCCCGATGCCCCGGAGACCTGGGACGATGTGCGTGCCATCTCCGAAGAGCTGGTGGGCGCGGGCACGGCTCCCTATGGCTATGTGATTCAGGAAAACGACCCCTTCCACGTCTTCCCGCTGATGACGGCCTTCGGCGGCTATGTCTTCGCCTTTGAGGAAGGCGTCGGCTACGATCCGCAGGATGTCGGCATCGACAGCGAAGGCGCTATCGCGGCGTTCGAATGGCTGGACGGCATGGTCGAAGACGGTCTGACCCC
>DYEN01000445.1 GCA_020725705.1 Anaerolinea sp. | reverse complement strand
GGGTCGATGGCCAGCGCGTCCAGACGGTCGTCGGCGTCGCTCGCAGCGAACGGGTTGAGCAACCGGCGGCGCGAGATGGGCGGCTGGTCCGCGAAGTAGACCGTCCAGCGTGAGCCGGGCGCGCCGTCCGCCGGCCCGGTGATTGCCGCGATTTGCTCCGCCTCGACCCAGGGCCGCAACACGCGGCGCGCTTTGTCCAGCGTTCGCTCGATGCTGGCGCGGGCGCCGAGCGGGCAGTCTGCGCAGGCGTCCAGGTAGACGTCGATCCGCGTCACACCCAGCGCCACCAGCCCGGCATAGGCTGACGGGCCGAGCGCGGCGAGACACTGCCCGAACACGATCGCTGCGTCGACCGGCCGCACGCCGTGCGGGGTGGGTGGATGATGGGCGCATAGCAGGGCGATGGCGCCCTCGGACCTGACACGGGCCGCGCAGCGCAGGACGTCGTGCGTCATATCCTGCGCGTCGAAGGCCCCCACCGGGCAGGCATGTACGCAGGCGCCGCACGCGGTACAGCGCGCCGGATCGAGCACCACTGTTTCGTCGATGCGCAAGGCATCCGCCGGACACTCATCCGCACAGATCCGGCATTGCGCGAAGGCGTCCAGGGCGTGAACGCACCGTTCTGCATGGACTTGCACCCCAGCCGGAGCGCCCGGCGCCAACTGGTCAAATGCCGACAGCATGCACTCCTCACTTCACCAACACCAGCCGGAAACCCTCACTCGTCCTGCGCCACCAGGCCATTCTGCACAGCGTAGGCCGCTGCCTGGGTGCGGTTGTCTAGCTGAAGCTTGGACAGGATGTTGCGCAGATGGACCTTAACGGTATTGACCGTGATGTGCAGTTCGTCTGCGATCTGCGGATTGCTTGACCCCTGCGCCACCAGCCGCAAAACGTCCACTTCACGCTCGGTGAGCGCCTCGGGTCCGTCGGTGTCGGGCATGCCGGGGTGCCTCAGCTCGCGCAGCAACCGCGCTGCGATCGCGCGCGTCAGCGCCACTTCTCCTTGCGCGACACCTTCCATCAGATCGAACAACTCGTGCGCGTCCAGGCTTTTCAGCAGATAGCCCGCTGCGCCAAGCTGGACGGCGCGGTAGATGTGTTCGTCCAGCTCGGACGCCGTCAGCATGATAATCGCGGTGTCCGGTTGAGTCTTGCGCAAGCGGTCAGCCGTCTGCAACCCGTCCCCTTCGGGCATCAGGATGTCCATCAGAATCACATCGGGATGTAGCTGCCCGGCCAGGGCCAGGGCTTCGGTGCCGCTCTCGGCCTCGCCGACGACCTGCACCAGATCCGGACGTGTGCGCATCAGGCTGATCAGACCCTGCCGGAACAGCACGTGATCGTCGGCCACTAGAACTTTGAGAGGTAGTTCGCGCATTGGAACCGGTCCCTTCCGTCATGTTCGCTGCTGAATCCGGGGCAGCCAGAAGCTGACCCGCGTACCCTGATCGGGCGCAGAGGTGATGGTCAGTTCGCCCCCGGCGCTCTGCGAGCGTTCGCGCATCGTCTCCAGCCCGAAGTGACGGCGCACAGCACGCGGGACAAACCCGACGCCGTCATCCGTGATCGTCACGTGCAGCCGCCCGTTGCGGGGCGCCAGGCGAAGCTGGACATGTTTCGCGCGCGAGTGTTTGCGCACGTTGGCCAGGGCTTCCTGCACGATGCACACCAACTGCGTTTCTCCCAGCGGCGAAAGGTTCGGCGGCTCGTCCAGCTCGTTCACGAACTCGATCGCGATCCCGGTCTGGATGCCGAACTCGCGGACGTAGCTTTCTAACGATTGGACCAGCCCGGCTTCGCCCGCCAGAGTGGTTCGCAGGCTGAGGATGTTCTCGCGCACGTCCGCCTGTGCCGAGTTAATCAGGTCGCGCGCCTGCCGCAACTCGCTCAGCGTCGCTTGCGTGTCACCCTGGCGGACCAGGGCTTCCAGCGTCTGCACTTCGAGGCTCATATAACCCAGAATCTGTGCCAGGCCGTCGTGCATCTCGCGCGCGATGCGCGCCCGTTCCTCGATGACGGCCAGCGATTGTAGGCGCCCTGCCATCAACGCGTGCTGGATC
>DYEN01000035.1 GCA_020725705.1 Anaerolinea sp. | reverse complement strand
GGTCATCGGTGTGCTGGTGCCGGATGTCGGCAACACGTACATCGGCGCCATTATCCAGGGCATCGACAGCGAGCTGGCTGCGCACCAGTATCACCTCATGCTATACACCACCCACCGCCGCAAGACCAAAGAATCGGCCTATGTGACCACCATCACACGAGGGATGGCCGACGGGCTTCTTTTGCTGCTGCCCACCAACGTAGAAGCCTATATGGAGTCGCTCCAACAGCAGCAGTTCCCGCACGTGCTGGTCGATTACCAGCACGTTGAAAACGCATTCACGTCCACCGTGCAATCGACCAACTGGCAGGGCGCCTACGACGCGACCCGCTACCTGATCGAGCTGGGCCACCGTCGGATTGGCTACATTATTGGGCAGCAAGAAATGCAGTGCTCGCTCGACCGTCTGGCCGGTTACCGCGCGGCCCTGGCCGACGCCGGGTTGCCCATCGACCCGGAGCTGATCTATCCGGGCGACTTCTACCGCCCGCAAGGTTACATGGCCGCTAACCATTTTCTGAGCCTGCCCAACCCGCCAACCGCCATCTTCGCAGCCAACGATCTGTCGGCTTTTGGGGTGATGGACGCCGTACTCAACAGCGGGCGGCGGATTCCCGAAGACATCTCGGTCATCGGTTTCGACGACATTCTCGAAGCCGGGCACGTGCATCCGGGCCTGACGACCGTCCGCCAGCCACTGGAAGAGATGGGGCGTGTGGCGGCGCAACTGCTGCTCAAGCGCCTGGACAATCCGGACCTGCCCGGCGAGCGAGTCGAAATGCTTACCGAGCTGATCGTGCGCGAGTCGTGCGCCCCGGCCCGCGAAAGCGTGGGTATCCCGCCGGGAGTTTCCCGGCGATACTGATTTCGTTTCTGACGAGCGCGGCTCGTCGAGCATTTAAGGAGAAGAGGCATGAGACTGTTACGGAGCTTTCTGATCCTGGCCCTCGTGATGGGCGTCGTGGTCGGCCTCGGTGGGCTGCGGGCCAGCTCTGCGCAGGAGCAGGTCACGATCACCTGGTGGCACATCACCACCAACCCGCCGGACCGGGCTTACTGGGACGAGCTGGCTGCCGAGTTCATGGAAGCCAACCCGCACGTGAACATCGAGATCACCGTCCTGGAGAACGAAGCGTTCAAGAGCCAGCTGGTAACCGTGATGCAGGCGGGCGAGCCGCCGGACCTGTTCCAGAGTTGGGGTGGCGGCGTGCTGTGGCAGTATGCGGAAGCAGGCATGGTCCGTAACATCGCGCCCGAGCTTGAGGCGAATGACGGCGAGTGGAAGAACTCGTTCACGACTCAGGCCGCGCTCGAGCTGTATGGCCGCAATGGCGAGTACTACGGCGTGCCGTGGACCTGGGGCGCGGTGGGCATGTTCTATAACAAGGCCCTGTTCGAGCAGGCCGGGCTGGACCCGAATAATCCTCCGGCGACCTGGGACGAGTTCCTGGCGGCTGTTCAGACGCTGAAGGATGCGGGCATCACCCCGATCGCGCTCGGTGAGGGCGACAAGTGGCCGGGCCACTTCTGGTGGGTGTACCTGGCAGTGCGCCTCGGCGGCGAGGAAGCCTTCCTCAATGCGTACAACCGCACGGGGTCGTTCGCCGACGAGCCGTTTGTGAAGGCGGGCGAATACCTCAAGCAGTTGATCGACCTTCAGCCGTTCCAGGAAGGCTTCATGAGCAGCTCCTTCGGTGACGAGGGCCGCGTTATGGGCAACGCCGAGGCCGCGATGGAGCTGCAAGGCCAGTTTGCGATCAGCAACATGGTCGCGAACAGCGAATCCGGCGAAGGCATCGGCGATGACCTCGGCTGGTTCCCCTTCCCCGCCATTCCCGAGGGCGCCGGAAATCCGAATGACGTGCTCGGCGGCGGTGACGGCTTCGCAGTCGGCAAGGACGCTCCGGATGAGGCGATAGAGTTCCTGAAGTACATCACCAGCGTGGACGCGCAGCGCCGCGGCGCGGAACTGTGGATTGTGCCGACGGTCGCGGGCGCGGAAGATGTGCTGGCCGATGACCCGATCATGAGCACCATCTTGAAAGCGCGCAATGAAGCGCCGTACTTCCAGCTCTACTACGACCAGTTCCTGCCGCCCGCGGTCGCTCAGACCGTTCTCGACGCGGTTCAGGGCCTGTTCGCAGGCGAGATCAGCCCCGAAGAAGCGGCCATGATGATTGAAGATACGGCCGCGTTCGAACTCGGGTAGAATAAAGATAGCACTCGCAGGGTGAGTGTGGCGCCGGCGGCGCCGGTGCGTCGCTCGATGCCACACTCACCACACCGGGCAGAACTACAGTTCTTTCTTTGAAAGCGTAAAGGAATGACCGATGTCAGCGACGAACTTCCGGGTGCTGCCTCGCACATCGTCTCCCTCGCGTGATCACACGATGCTCCGCCGCAACATCAACAAAGCCCTGATGCTGGTGCTGCTCATCGCGCCAGGGATGATCCTGTTCCTGACCTTCGTCCTGATTCCGGTGGTGCAGTCGGCGCGCTACAGCATGTACGACTGGAACGGGTTCGGGCAGCCCGAAGACTACGTCGGACTGGACAACTATCAGCGGCTCTACCAGCACAATGTCTTTCGAACCGCCCTGAGCAACAGTCTCAAAATCATGCTCTTATCGCTGGCGGTGCAGCTCCCAATCGCCATGATCCTGGCGCTGCTCGTCGGGCGCGGATCACTGCCCGGCAGGCGCTTCTTCCGCGCGCTGTTGTTCATTCCGTATGTCTTTTCCGAGGTGATCGTCGCCATCATCTGGTGGTACGTGTACCACCCGAACGACGGACTGGCCACCACCATCTTCACCACCTTCGGCCTCAAGCCGATCGAATGGCTGGGCGATAAGAACGTGGTCATCTATTCGATCTTCCTGGTGCTGACGTGGAAGTATTTCGGCTACTACATGATCCTGTATATGGCCGGGCTGCAGGGCGTCCCGCAGGACCTCGAAGAAGCGGCGCGCGTCGATGGGGCGAACTGGTGGCAGACGCTGACGCGCATTACCCTGCCGCTAATGGGGCCGACCATCCGCCTGACCATCTACCTCTCGGTGCTCGGCTCCTTCCAGCAATTTGTGATCGTGCAAACGCTGACACGCGGCGGCAATCCCTTCAACGCGGGGCATGTGCTCGCCACGTACCTCTACAAATTCGGCATCCAGCGCTTCTACATGGGCTACGGCAGCGCGGTAGCGGTAGTCCTCTTTCTGATCACGCTGATCTTCTCGCTGGGCTATCAACGGGTAGTGCTGCGCCAGGACTTCGCGCAGCAGGACCTGGGGTGAGGGCGCGATGAGCGGAGCGGTAAACCGAACCACAATGCAGAGCACCGCCCTGGAGCAATCGCTCGTTCTGGAGCGGCGGGCGCGTCTCAATCGCCGGTTGATCATCGCGGGGAAGCTGTTGATCCTCCTCGTCTTGTCCGCCGTGATCATGGGGCCAGTGCTAACCGCCTTCCTCGGCAGCTTGCGGACAACGGGCCAGTTCCTGTCGAAGCCCTTCGGCTTGCCAACCGCTGGCATCCATTGGGAAAACTACACCAACATCCTGACGGGGAAGGCATTCTGGACAGCCGCGCAGAACAGCCTCATCATCACAATTGGCGTCGCATCGATCAACATCGTGCTGGCCAGCATGATGGCGTTCGCCTTCAGCCGCGTGAGATTTTTGGGACGCGGCCTGCTGTTCAACATTTTGTCGCTGGGCCTGCTGTTCCCGCTGGTGGTCGCAGTGCTGCCGCTGTTCATCCAACTGCGCAACCTGGGGTTGACAAACTCGCTGTGGGGCGTGATCCTGCCGCTGGCGGCGTTTGGCCTGCCCGGCAGCGTTGTGATCCTGCGCAGCTTCTTCATGGCGGTTCCGGGCGAGCTGGAAGACGCCTCGTATATTGACGGTTGCACCACGCTCGGCTTTTTCCGCCACATCCTGTTGCCGATCTCGCGCCCTGCGCTGACCGCGGTGGTGACGATGCAGATTGTTGTGGCGTGGAATGAATATTTCCTGCCGCTGCTGGTGCTCACCAACGACAAGAAGTGGCCGCTGCCCCTGGGCATCATGCAGTTCATGGGCCAGTACGGGTGGGACTATGCCGGTATTATGGCGTATGTCACCCTGCTGATCATTCCGGCGGTGATCTTCTACATCGTCACGGAGAGGTACATTGTAACCGGGCTGACCGGCGGCGAGTTGAAGGGCTAGATCGCAGTGCGCGCCGGGGCGCTACGTCCGGACCTCAGGCGGCGCGCTCGCCGACGTGCTGGAGAGGCAGATACACCGTGAACGTGCTCCCCTCTCCCTCGCTGCTGCGCACGGTGACCTGCCCTTCGAACTGCGTCACGAGCTGCTTCACAATCGCCAGCCCCAGGCCGGTGCCGAGCGGCTGACTCTGCCGGGCGTTCTTCGCCCGGTAAAACTCGGTAAATAGGTGCGGCAGGTCCTCTTGGGGAATCCCGATCCCGCTGTCGGAGACTGTGAACTCCAGCCAGTTCTCATCCCAGCTTAGGTCGGCCTGCACGCGCCCGTTCTGTGGGGTGTACTTGATCGCGTTGCTGACCAGATTCGCCAGGATGCGCCGCAGACCTTCACGATCTGCCCTCACCCACAACTGGGGCAAGTGCCCGACGTTGCTGTCAAACTCAATCGCTTTCGCCCGCGCTTGATCTCTGAACGCGGCGACAACCCCTTCCAGACATTCAGTAGCATCCACCAGATCCAGCTCCGCCGGCTCAGCCGGGCCAAGGTACCTCTCGCGCCCGGCGGCCAGATCGAGCAGATCGGTGATCAGCTCCTGCAAGAAGTCAAGCCGCCCTTCGATGCGCTCCAAAACCTCGCGCTGCTGGTCGGATAGCTCGCCAAGGAAGCCTTGCGTGAAGTTGCGCACCAGGCTTTGAGCGCCAGCCACCGGCGCGCGAAGCTCGTGGGTCACAGTTCGCAGGAACCGGCTCTTAGCTTCATCGATCTGGGTGAGCGCCTGGTATTGCAGCGCGTTGTTCAGCGCGCTGCCCGCCAGCGCCGACACAGCCGCCAGGAAGGGCAGATCGCCGGCGGAAAAGTGCCCCGGTGTTTTGCTGTACACACGCAGCACGCCCAACGTCCGCCCGTCAAAGCTGCGGATCGGCCCGACCAGCCCGGAACGGATACCTTCGATGAGCATAGCGTTCTTGTACATCACTCGCTCGTCGGTGCGCACGTCTTCGATGATCGTGGGCTGTCCCTTGACCGCCAGCAGGTCCATCGGGCTGTGAGCCACGTCGACATTGCCTTTCTCGATATAGGTTTCGCTCAACCCATAGGAAGCGGCATATTCCAGCGTGTTTCCATCCGCCGAAAGCAGGCGGACGATCCCGGCACTGGCGTTGAGCGTTCTGGCGCAGCTTTCCAGCAGATGGTTCAGCACTTCGCTGACATCCAGAGTCGACGAGATGGTCTGCGCGACCTCGTAGAGGGCGATCGCTTCCCGCTGCCGGCGGCGAAGGCGCGCAGCAACCGTTATGCTAAGCAGAACCAGAAACAGCGTTGAGAGCAGAAAAGCCAGCAGTGCGGTGCCGACGAACCAGCCGTTGCGATAGAGCGACGTCGGCCCCCACAGATTCACATGCGCGATGACCTGGCGATATTCCAGCAGCGCGATCAGGCTCATCAGCCCGGTTGCCGCAAAAACCAGGACAACCGATGCCGCGCGCGAAAGCAGCAGACCGGTTCCAAACAGGTGGAGCATCAAATAGAGTGTCAGAGGGCTTTCAACGCCACCGGTGAGATGAAAGAGCAGGCCAAACGTCACCAGGTCCAGCGCGACCTGCAGATACGCTGCCAGGCTGAGAACCTTCGACCTTTCGGAGATGACACGCCACACCAGCCCGTTGAAGGCCAGGTGGACCAGCCCGATCGCCAACAGTGGCCCCGGTCGGAAGGCAGCACCGGGCGCCAGCCATCCGATGGCCGCCAGGCTGACCGCGCCCGCACCGGTAATCCAGCGCCAGAAGATCAGGACGCGGAAGTTGGCGAGCAGTTCATCGGTTGTCGGAACCAGGCCGGGCGGCGCCTGACGCTCCATGGGACCCTCTCCGCACATGCCCTCTTCGGACCAGGAGCCGGCCGCAGGCTGCAAAGTGGCTGACAGGCGGCATCAAATCCATTGTAAAATGATAGTACATTGTGTCACTTATCACAGTGGCTGCGCTCTACTCTTCGGCGGAATAGGATCCCATAACCGCCTCGACGCTCGCCGGCGCAGGGCCGGCCTGCTACTGGACGCGGCGTCGCCTTGCTGGGACATGAGACCCATAGTGGGAGCAGCCCAATGGAATCTGACCATAACCCGATCACGATTATTCTGGCCGATCCGAATGTACTATTTCGCGGCGCGCTGGCCCGCCTGCTTGACTCGTTGTGGGATATGGAAGTGGTCGCCGAGACCGGGGACGGGCTGAAAGTCGCGGACCTGACGATGGAGCTGAAGCCGGAAGTCATCCTGTCGGAGATCGCGCTGGAAGGCTGTCATGGCCCCATGCTGGCCGGTCTGATTAAGGAACACTTCCCCGGTGTGCATATCGTGTTCCTCACATCAAACACGGACCCCGACACGCTCTTAAGCTGCATCTTTGCCGGCGCGAGCGGCTACCTCTACAAAGACATCACCCCGGGTGAGCTGTTCCTGCGCATCCGCGGGCTACGCAAGGGCGAGGCGGCCATGTCGTTGAGCACGGTCGCCACCCTGATCCAGCGGCTCAACAAGCACAACTCCACCTTTCTGCTTCGCACGACCCCGGTCGAAGACCTCACCGCGCGCGAGATCGAGATCGTGGCCTTGGTCGCCCAGGGACTCACCAACCGGAAGATCGGCAGCCTGCTGAACATCTCCGAGAACACCGTCCGCAATCATCTGGCCGCGATCTGCCAGAAGCTCAACGTGCGCAACCGGCTTCAGGTCGCCGTGTACGGTGTAACGCACGGACTGGTCGATGTTTATCTGCTCGATTACGCCCCGCCTAGTTCAGTTTAACTAGTCCATTCATACTAATCCCCTGCACAGCCCGGTCTATTCGTCATCTAGACGCGGGCTATCTTGACTCTCTACAATGAAAGCGTAGGTTGATCTATTTTTCACAAATAGTACTGCCCATCGGCCCGTGCCTGCTGGGGAAACACCCGTCCACCTGCGCCGATGCCGTTTGTAACCGTTCCCCGTTCGCTCGCAGCCGCAAGGCATTACCTCTGTCAGTCCATGTACTCAAAGGAGGACAGCGAGCCTTGACCGCAATCCGCACTCCCACACTCTACCAGCAAGTCGTCGACTCGACGCCCGACGGGCACCGGCTCGATATCTGCCTGCAGTGTGGCACCTGCGGCGGGTCGTGCCCGTCCGGCGGCGACATGCAGCACACGCCGCGCGAGGTTTTCGCGCTGCTGCGCGCCGGCTACGACGACGAGGTGCTGCGCAGCAACACGCCGTGGTACTGCGTGTCGTGCTACGCTTGTACGGTCCGATGCCCCCAGGCGATCCCCATCACCGATTTGATGTACACCATCAAGCAGCAAGCGATCAGCAGGGGCTACTATGACCAGCGCGCCGCAGCGAAGTTCTCCGAGACGTTTGTCGGGTTCGTCGAGCAGCGCGGTCGTAGCTTCGAATTTGGCCTGGCGACCCGCTTCCATCTGTTCCATCACCCTCTCCAGTCGGTTCGTCTGGGAATGATGGGCCTTAACATGCTGCGCCATAACCGGCTGGCCCTGCGCCCCAAGTCGATCCGCCAGACGGAGCAGTTAGCCGCGATCCTGAGCAAAGCGAAAGAGCTGGCGGCCAAGGAGATGCAGGCATGACTTCCCGAAGCTACCTTTACTATCCCGGCTGCGCGCTCCAACACCGCAGCCACGCCTACGAAGTGGCAAACCGGGCCGTCGCAGCGGAGCTTGAGATCGAGCTGATCGAGCTGGATGACTGGAACTGCTGCGGGGCGACCGAATATTTCACCATCAACCGCCTGCCCGCCTACGCGCTCGTCGCCCGGAATCTGGCTCTGGCCGCCGGCCAGGACGGCGGGGATCTGCTTGCGCCGTGCAGCGCCTGCTTTCTAAACCTGTATAAGACCGACAGGCACATGAAGCAGTATCCGGCGCTGGCGGCCAAAGTCAACAAGGCGCTCGACGCGGGCAACTTGCACTACGAGCCGGGAACGGTGCGCGTCCGGCATCTGCTGGAGGCCATCATCACCGATATCGGACTGGACGAGTTGCGCGCCAGAGTTCGCCGGCCCCTTTACGGACTCAATCTGGCCGCTTACTACGGCTGCCTGGTCGCCCGCCCCTATCCTGTTTTCGGCAGCCCGGAACAGCCAACGATGATGGACCGGCTACTCGAAGCCCTGGGCGCTAACGTCGTCCCCTTCTCGCTCAAGACTTATTGCTGCGGTGGGCATATGACGCAGATCAGCGAGGAAAGCGCGTTCGAGATGATCCACCGCCTGATCAAGAACGCGGCGGAGAGCGGCGCGGACGCGCTGGTCACGATCTGCCCGATGTGCCAGCTTAACCTGGACATCTACCAGGACGCCGCGAACAAGCACTACGAAACCAACTACTTCGTGCCGGCCATGTTTTTCACTCAGACAATCGGCCTGGCACTGGGCCTGGCTCCGGAACAGCTCGCCTTCGGGCAGGAGTTCGTCAGCTTTGCTGCCCTGGTCGAGAAGATCCAGGACGCGCCCCCACCCCGAACCAAACCCGAGCGGCGCCCGAAACAGGCCCTGCCGATGCCCGCCATGCCGGAGGAGGTCTAGCCGATGGACGACAGACGAGTTGGGGTGTATGTGTGTCACTGCGGGCACAACATCGCCGGGACGGTGGATGTCGAGCAAGTGGCCGAGTGGGCGCAACGCCTGCCCCATGTAGCCGTCGCGCGTCACTTTCAGTTCATGTGCGCCAGCACCGGCCAGGAGCTGATCGAAGAGGACGTGCGCGAGCTGGGCCTGACTCACGTCGTGGTTGCCTCGTGCTCGCCGCTGATGCACGAGAAGACGTTTCGCAACGCCTGCCAGCGTGCCGGGCTGAACCCGTTCCTGTTCGCCATGGCAAATATCCGCGAGCATGCCTCGTGGGTTCACCCGAATGACCGCGACGGCGCCACAGCCAAAGCCAAAGCCCTGATCAGCGCCGCGGTCAGCCGCGTCCTGCGCCAAAACCCGTTGGAGTCCATTCGCGTCAACATTCACCCGGCGACGCTGGTCGTCGGCGGGGGAATCGCCGGAATCCAGGCGGCGCTGGAGATCGCCGATGCCGGCCACCATGTCTACCTGGTCGAGCGCGAACCCAGCATCGGCGGGCATATGGCAATGTTCGACAAGACCTTCCCGACGCTCGACTGCGCCGCGTGCATTTTGACCCCCAAGATGTTTGACGTGGGGACGCACCCAAACGTGACGCTGCTGACCTACAGCGAGGTCGAGAACGTCGAGGGTTACGTGGGCAACTTCCAGATCCGGGTTCGGCAGAAAGCGCGCCGGGTGATCGAAGACCTGTGCACCGGCTGCGGGACATGCTGGGAGAAGTGCCCGATCAAAGTGATCGACGAGGTGTTCGAGGCCGGGCTGGGCTACCGCAAGGCGATCTACCGACCGTTCCCGCAGTCGGTCCCCAAGTACCCGGTGATCGACGTGGAAAACTGCACCTACTTCCGCACCGGCAAATGCCGCATGTGCGAGAAATCCTGCCCGGCGGGCGCGATCGATTTCGACATGGAAGATCGCATCATCGAGTTCGAAGTCGGCAACATCATCCTCGCCACCGGCTACAAGCTGTTCGACTGCCGGCGCATCCCGCAGTACGGATACGGGCGCCTGCCGAACGTCTACACCAGTCTGGAATTCGAGCGCCTGACCAACGCCGCAGGTCCCACCGGCGGCAAGGTCACGCTGCGGGACGGTGAAACCGAGCCGAAGTCCGTCGCGATCATTCACTGTGTGGGCAGCCGCGACCGGAACTACAACCGCTACTGCTCGGCGATCTGCTGCATGTCCTCGCTCAAGTTTGCCCACCTGGTCAAAGAGAAGACCGGTGCAGAAGTCTACAACTTTTACATCGACATGCGCCCCATCGCTAAAGAGTACGAGGAATTCTATCACCGCATTCTGGAAGAAGGGACGCATTTCATTCGGGGTCGGGTTGCCGAGATCACCGACGCCGCCCACACCGCCGAGGAAGAAGGTAAGACGATCGTCGTCGCCGAAGACACACTGCTTGGGCGGCAGCGGCGTATTCCCGTCGATATGGTCATCCTCGCCGCCGGGCTGGAACCGCAAGCCGATGCAGCGGAAACCGGGCGGATGTTCGGCGTCGGGTGCGGCACTGCCGGCTTCTTTACCGAGCGACACCCAAAGCTCGACCCTGTCGCCACCATGACCGAAGGCGTGTATATCGCCGGGGCGTGCCAGGGGCCAAAGGACATCCCGGACACGGTTGCGCAGGGGGCCGCTGCCGCCGCGCGCGTGCTGGGCGTGATCTCACAGCGCGAAGTCACGCTGGAGCCGATCCGGGCGTCCATCGACGAGTCCCGCTGCTCGGGCTGCCGCATCTGCAACGCACTGTGCCCATACAACGCGATCGAGTATCTGGAAGCCGAGGGGGTCTCCCGCGTCAACGCCGCCATGTGCAAGGGATGCGGCACGTGCGTCGCCGCCTGCCCAAGCCACGTCATCACCGGTGCCCACTTCACCTTTGAACAGGTGATGGCCGAGATCGACGGCATTATGGTGGACGTGTACAGTGAAGACCCCACGGCACCCCTGGCCGAGATCATGGCCTGAGAGAGGAGAAGATGCTGTGAGCGACAACCGCAGCTTCAAGCCCGTGATCGTGGGCTTCCTGTGCAACTGGTGCTCATACCGCGCGGCAGACCTGGCGGGCACCTCGCGAGTGGGCTATCCGGCGACGCTGCGCGACATCCGCATCATGTGTACGGGTCGCCTGGATCCCACCTTTGTGCTGCGCGCCTTGCAGCGCGGCGCCGATGGCGTCCTGATCATGGGCTGCCACCCCGGGCAGTGCCATTACCAGGAAGGCAACTATAAAGCCATCCGCCGCGTCGCGCTGCTGAAACGAATGCTCAAGCAATTCGGAATCGACGAGCGGCGCGTGCAGCTTCATTGGGCCTCGGCAGCACAGGGCGTGCTGTTTACAGAAACGGTCAGCAAAATGACTCAGGAGCTTCAAGCGCTTGGGCCGCTCGACTGGCCGCACAACTGGCCCAACGAAGATCCCTACGTGTACACACTGCCCAAGACCAAGCAGGAGGCCGCCCATGAGCAGCAAACCTAAACTGGCCCTGTATTGGGCCTCGTCGTGTGGCGGGTGCGAGATCGCTGTGCTGGGGCTGCACGAGAAAATCCTCGATGTGGCAGCCCATTTCGACATCGTGTTCTGGCCCTGCGTGATGGACGCTAAGGTCGCGGACGTGGAAGC
>DYEN01000444.1 GCA_020725705.1 Anaerolinea sp. | reverse complement strand
GCCGATCACGCGGATGCGCCGCCCCTGGGCCGGAATGCGGAAATCGATCTTCGACCAGTCGATGTTGACGCATGGGGGAAGCTGGCGCGTGTCCGGTGTTGGCAGCGGAGCCAGCAGCGTGCCCTCGCGCGCCACGATCTGCCCGCTGCGCAGGACGAGTTCGGCCTGCGGCGCGGCCAGGTCCGAAAAGACGAAGAGATCGGCGCGGCGGCCCGGCGCGATGGCGCCGATCTCCGCCAGGCGGAACGCCTCGGCGGTGTTGAGCGTGCCCATGCGGATGGCGGTGATGGGGTCGATCCCGCCCTCGCGGATCGCCACACGGATCATGTGGTCGATCGAGCCGTCGTCGAGCAGGTCCGCCGGCTGGCGGTCATCGGTGCACCAGCACAGACGGCGGCTGTTCTCGGGGGTGATCAGCGGCAGGAGCGAGCGCAGGTTTTGGGCGTTGGTGGCCTCGCGGATGAAAACGTACATCCCCTTGCGCAGCTTCTCGCGCGCCTCGTCGAGGGTGGTGCATTCGTGGTCGCTCTGGATGCCCGCCACGATGTAGGCGTTGAGGTCGTGGCCGGTCAGGCCGGGGCAGTGCCCGTCCAGCACGCGCCCTGCGAACGCGTCGATCTTGGTCATGACGTCCGCTTGCCCGGCGACAACCGCCGGATAGTTCATGACTTCGGCCAGCCCAAGCACCCAGCGGCTGCCGAGCAGGATCTCGAGGTCGGCGGCGTCGAGCGCCGCCCCGGCGGTTTCCATATGGGTAGCCGGGACGCAGCTTGACGCCATGACGTAGATGCTCAGCGGTCCCCATTTGGCGGCGTTGAGCATGAAGCGCACGCCTTCCAGCCCGTGTACATTGGCGATCTCGTGCGGGTCGGTGATGACGGTGGTGACGCCGTGGGTCAGGACGGCGCGGGCAAACTCCGGCGGGGTGCACATGCTGCTCTCGATGTGTACGTGCGCGTCGATCAACCCTGGCGCGACGTAGCGCCCGCCCAAGTCGATCGTCTCGTGTGCCTGATAACCCTCGCCCACACCGATGATGTGCGTGCCGGCGATGGCGATTTCGGTGGGGTAAATTTCTCCGCTGAAAACGTTGATAAGTTGCAGGTTGGTTAGAAGGATATCTGCCGGGCGGTCGCCACGGGCAAAGGCCAGGCGATCGGTCAAAAGCATTCTACGGCTCCTCTCGAAGCGCGGCGAAGTGTTAATCCTTTATTATACTGCAAGTGTTTTTCGTCTCACAACCGGCTTGCACAGGCGCGCAGCCTGACAGACTGCCACCCGCACCTGGGCGCTGAGAGAAAAACAGGAGCCGACTCGCGTCGACTCCTGCGGAGAAGGCGGCAGGCGCGGGCCTACTTCTGGACCGCCACATCGCCGTATTCTTTTTCTTGTTGGTCGGCGCGGCGCTGGTAAAGCCAGGTCAGGTGAGCAAGCGCGGGGTTGGCGCGGTGGTTGAGCATGTCCTCGGTGAAGCGCCAGGTCCAGTTGCCGGCGGGCTTGCCGGGCGTGTTCATGCGCGCTTCGGACCCCAGCCCCAACACATCTTGCAGCGGCATGATGAAGGTGTGCGCCACCGAGCGCATGCCGACCTTCATCAGCGTCCAGACCGGGTCCTGAATTTCGTGGCCGAGGTAATCGCTCATGAAGCGGCGCGTATTGTCGTCAACCTCTTCTTCCCACCAGCCGCGCGTGGTATTGTTGTCGTGCGTGCCGCTGTAAACCACGCAATTGACGACATGGTTATGCGGCAAGAAGGGGTTGGTGGGCTTGTTCCACGCGAACTGGAGCACCTTCATCCCCGGCAGCTCAAACTGATCGCGCAGCTCTTCGACCTCGCGCGTGATCACGCCCAGGTCTTCCGCGATAATCGGCAGCTCGCCCAGCTCGCGCTGGACCACGTGGAAGAAATGCGCGCCGGGGCCGGGTACCCACTGCCCGTTGACGGCCGTTTCTTCCTCGGCGGGGATCTCCCAGTACGCCTCGAAGCCGCGGAAGTGATCGATCCGCACGATGTCTACCGTGGTGAACACGGCCCGGAAGCGCCGGATCCACCAGGCGTACCCGTCCTCGCGCATCCGGTCCCAGCGATAGAGCGGGTTGCCCCAACGCTGACCCGTCTCGCTGAAATAGTCCGGCGGGACGCCCGCGATCACAGTCGGCTGCCCCTTCTCGTCCAGGTAGAACAGATCGCGGTTGGCCCACACATCGGCGCTGTCGTGCGCGACGAAAATCGGCAGATCGCCAAAGAGACGGATGCCCTTTTCCGAGGCGTAGCGGCGCAGCGCCGACCACTGCTGGTCGAAGACCCACTGGCGCCACTGATGTTCGCGGATCAGGTCGGCGCGCGTCTCGCGGGCCTGGGCGATGGCGTCCGGATCGCGCAGGGCCAGCGGGGCGGGCCACTCGACCCAGGGGCGCCCGCCAAACTCGCCCTTGAGCGCGATGAACAGCGCGTAGTCGTCCAGCCAGGTCGCGTTGTGGTCGCACCAATCCTCAAAAGCGCGGGTGGTGCGCGCGCTGTCCGCGGCGAACCGCTCGTAGGCCAGGTGCAGCTTGGTGTCGTGGTACTGGATGACCGGGCCATAATCAACGCGGTCCGCCGGGAAGTCGGGCGCGTCCGCCAGGTCCTCAGCGGATAGCCACCCCGCCTCGACCAGCCGATCCAGGCTGATCAGGTTCGGGTTGCCGGCGAAGGCGGAAAGGGTCTGGTAGGGTGAGTCGCCGTAGCTGGTGGGGCCGAGCGGCAACACCTGCCAGACGCCCTGCGCGTTGTCGGCCAGCCAGTCCACGAAGCGATAGGCCCACTCGCCGAGGTCGCCGATGCCGTAGCGACCGGGGAGCGAAGTCGGGTGCAGCAGAATGCCGCTGGAACGGGTAAACAGGCTCATAGAGTCCTCGTTTGCAAGCTAGCGCAGCTAAAAACAGCGAAGAACAGCCAAATACAGCCAAGAGCAGCAAATGCAGCCGAGAGCAGCTAGGGCAGCTAGATGCAGCCAGGAACGGCGTATAGATTTTAGCTGCTTTTCACTGCCTCTTGCTGCTTCTCGCTGCTCTTCGCTCAATCAAACTTCAGTACTTCGCGCGGCTTGCTGCCGCTCTCGGCAGGGCCGACGATGCCTTCCTGCTCCATCAGATCGATCAGGCGTGCGGCGCGGGTGTAGCCGATACGCAGCCGCCGCTGGAGCAGCGAGATCGACGCGCGGCCTAGATTCTGCACGATCTCAACCGCCTCGCGATATAGCTCGTCCTGATCGGCGTCCTCGTCGTCTTCGTTCTCGAACGACACCGTACTCGACGCGCCCCAGAAGGTGGGCTGTCCGTCGTCGTCGCGGGTGGGCAGCGACGCGCCGCTGCGCCCGCCATCCATCGGCGCGACCGCGAACGACACGCCGCGCCCGGCCGGCGCTTCCTCGCCGGCTGCCGAGTGCGCCTGCTGCCGCCAGTGCGTAGTGATACGGTTAATTTCCTCGTCCGACACAAACACGCCCTGCATGCGCAGTGGGGCGGCAGCATCCGGCGATTGGTAGAGCATGTCGCCGCGCCCGAGCAGCTTTTCGGCGCCCGGCTGATCCAGAATGACGCGTGAATCCACGGACGAGGCGACCGCGAAAGCGATCCGCGCCGGGAAGTTCGCCTTGATCAGCCCGGTGATGATATCCACGCTGGGCCGCTGCGTGCTGATGATCAGGTGGATGCCGGTGGCGCGGGCCATCTGTGCCAGACG
>DYEN01000034.1 GCA_020725705.1 Anaerolinea sp. | reverse complement strand
TGGCAAGACCTTCCTCGCCCGCTTCGACCCGCGCGCGGATGTCCACGTCGGCCAGCGGATCAATGTGGTTCTCAACCTGTACAACATGCAATTGTTCGACCAGGAAACCGAGCAGGCGCTGCAGTAACGGCGGCACTGCCGATCGCGTTCCATGGAATCGAGCAGGGACCGCTTGTGCGCTGCCACGAGCGGTCCTTTTCTTTCTCAGGGTGTGATTTGTCATGCATACACGGCCTGCCGGGTTGGACCCGGATACGCGTGATCTGGCGCATGCGCTGACGGACGTGCTGGAAGGCGAAGTGCGCTTCGACACGATGACGCGCCTGCTGTACAGCACGGACGCCAGCAATTACCAGATCGAGCCGATTGGTGTGGTCTTTCCGCGCCATGCCGATGACGTCGCAGCCGCGCATCAGGTGGCTGCGCGGCACGGCGTACCGCTGCTGCCACGCGGGGCGGGCAGCGCGCTGGCCGGGCAGACGGTCGGCCATGCGCTGGTACTCGATCTGGCGCGGCACCTGCGGCGCGTGGTGAGCGTTGACGCCGAGGCGCGGCGGGTGCGCGTTCAGAGCGGGGTGGTGCTGGGGCATCTCAACGCCCAACTGGCACCCCTTGGTCTGATGGTTGGCCCCGATCCGGCCAGCGCCGATCGTGCGACAGTCGGCGGCTGCCTGGGCAACAACGCGACCGGAATGCACAGCATCCTCTACGGCATGTTTGGCGACCATGTGATCTCGGTTGAGGCGGTGCTGGCGGACGGCGAGCGTCTGTGGCTGGGCGAGGGCGCGCCGGCCCACCCCCGCGCGGCGGCGCTGGCCGAACAGGTGCGCGGCATCCTGCACACTTACGCCGACGAGATCGCCACCCGCTACCCGAAAACCTGGCGCACGGTGGCCGGCTATGCGCTCAACCGGCTGGATCCCCAGGCACTCAACCTGGCACGGTTGTTTGCCGGCTCGGAAGGCACGCTGGGGACGGTCACCGAAATCGAGCTGGCGCTCGTGCCACGACCTCGCATGACTCGTCTGGCGCTGGTTCACTATGGCGAGGTCCGCGCTGCGCTGGAAGCCGTGCCCGCTTTGCTGGAAGTCCGGCCGTCGGCCATCGAGTTGCTCGACAAGATGCTGCTCGATCTGACGCGCGCGCATCCAGACTACTCGCGCCACCTGACATTTGTTGAGGGCGATCCGGCGGTTGTGCTGGTAGTCGAGTTCTTTGGCGAGTCGGACGCGGAGCTATCCGCTCACATCGACCGTCTCAAGCAACGGCTGACAGCGTTGGGCCATCGTGGGGCGGTGGTGATCGCCGATACGGCCCTGCGCATGGGCGACGTGCTCAAGGTGCGCAAGGCCGGGCTTGGCCTGTTGATGTCGATGCGCGGCGAGTATAAACCGGTGCCGTTTATTGAAGACGCCGCCGTGCCGGTCGAGCATCTGGCGGACTATGTGGACGGGGTGGCGCGGATTGTCGCCGAAAACGGCGCGCAGATGGCGATGTATGCACACGCGAGCGCGGGGTGCCTGCACATCCGCCCGCTGCTGAATTTGAAGACGGCTGAAGGACTGCGCCGCTACCGGGCGATCGCCGAAGCGGCCAGCGACCTGGTTCTGACCTATCATGGAACAACCAGCGGCGAGCACGGCGAAGGGCTGTCCCGCGGGGAGTTCAGCCACAAGCTGTTCGGACCGCGCCTGACCGAAGCGTTCCGCGAAGTCAAACGCGCCTTCGACCCGCGCGGGCTGATGAACCCCGGCAAGGTGGTCGATGTCGGCCCGATGGACGATCCGCACATTCTGCGTTACGGCCCGGACTACGCGACCCCCTACGCCCCCGCGCGAACGCGCTTCGACTGGTCGGTAGATGGCGGTTTCGCCGCAGCCGTCGAGATGTGCAACGGGGCGGCTGTGTGCCGCAAAGAGGGCACGGGGACGATGTGTCCCAGTTTTATGGCAACGCTCGACGAGCGCGATTCAACGCGGGGGCGGGCGAACGCGCTTCGGCTGGCGATGACCGGCCGCCTGGGCATCGATGGCCTGACCGACCGGCGCGTCTATGATGTGCTCGATTTGTGCCTGTCGTGCAAGGCGTGCAAGGCGGAGTGCCCCTCGCTGGTCGACATGGCGCGTCTGAAAGCCGAGTTTACCGCGCTGTACTACGAGCGGCACGGCACGCCGCTGCGAGCGCGGCTGTTCGGCAACATCCACCGTCTCAACCGCCTGGGCAGCCTGTTTCCCTCTCTGGCGAACGCCGTGCTGCGCTCGGCGCCGGGACGCTGGGCGCTGGGCCGGCTTGGGGTCAGCACACAGCGTTCGCTACCGCCGCTGGCCCGCGAGCGTTTCACCACCTGGGCGCGGCGCCATGCTGGTCCCGTGTCCGGCACGCAGAGCGCGGCACCGATCCTGATCGCGGACACCTACACGGAATTCAACTATCCGCACCTGGGCCGCGCGACGCTGCAGGTGGCCGAAGCGGCGGGTTATGGCATCACGATCTGGGGGCCGCGCGAGCTGGACTGCTGCGGGCGCCCGCTGATCTCGAAGGGCTTACTCGACGGCGCGCGGGCGCTGGCGATCCGGAACGTGCAACGCATGGCGCCTGCTGCCGCGCAAGGCCAGCGCTTCATGCTGATTGAGCCAAGCTGCGCCGCGTCCTTCCGCGATGAGTATCCCGATCTCGTGCCGATGGCGCTGCGCGCGGACGCCCGGCGTGTGGCGGCGGTGACGATCACGGTTGAGGAGTGGCTGGCGGAGGTCGGCGCGGCAGGCCAACTGCCACCCGATAAATTTGACGCGACGCCGCGCCAGGTGTTGCTGCATGGGCACTGCTATCAGCGCGCGCTGTGGGGCACCGGCGCGGCGCTCCAGGCTCTGCGGCTGATTCCCAACTGCCGCGTGACGGAGCTGGACGACGGCTGTTGCGGTGTTGCGGGGAGCTTCGGCTACGAGCAGGAGCATTACGCACTTTCGATGCAGATCGGCGAGCAACGGCTGCTGCCGGCGGTGCGGGCTGCGCCCGAGGCTATCGTAGCGGCGAGCGGCGTCTCGTGCCGGGAGCAAGTGCAACACGGGGCAGGGCGCCAGGCGCTGCACCCGGTCGAGGTGATCGCAGCGGCGCTGCAGCGCGAGCAGGCATGAGCAGTATGAGTCGGGCGGGCCGTTTTCACGCGCCAGAGGGCCATTTTCCTCGGCTTGGCGGTTGGCTGGCGGCGGGCCGGTCACCGGCGGTGGTGCTGGTTGCCACGGGACTGTTTGCCGTTGGGCAGTGGCTGTGGTACCGGGATATGAGCGCGTTCCTGCCGGGGGCGCTT
Source organism: Anaerolinea sp. (assembly GCA_020725705.1). GTDB lineage: Bacteria > Chloroflexota > Anaerolineae > Aggregatilineales > Aggregatilineaceae > DYGX01. The sequence goes on along the minus strand of DYEN01000034.1, from coordinate 12,570 downwards.
GCTGCCGGGCCGGGCTTGCTGCTGGCGATGTGGGCGGCGCGCCCGGCAAGAGCAGCACACCTTTGGGCAAGCGGGGCGCCGCAGCAGTCTGCCGGACGATTTCTGTCCCCGCGCCTGGTCGTGGCCGTCGCCGGGATCGCGCTGTGCGTCTATGTCGGGTGGAGCGCGGTCCAGCCGCAGCACCCGGTGTGGAAGTACCTGGCGGGGTGGGGCGTGGGGATCGGCCTGACGGTCGCCGGGCTGGTCCCGCGCAGCGAAGTTCGCACATGGGCGCGGGGCGTCCGCATGAGCTTTCGCACGGAGCGGCGCACGTGGAGCCGGCTTGGCGTGTTGTTCCTGGCCGCGCTGGCCGTGCGTGTGATGTATCTGGAGACGGTGCCTTATTTGATGGCGGGTGACGAAGCGCAGTTCGCTTACGAGGCTGTGTCGGTCGCGCGCGATCTGGACTGGCGCTATAGCCCGTTTGAAATGGGGATCTGGCACCATCCGCGCACCGTGCATACGCTGATGGCGGTCTCGATTGAACTGCTGGGTCAGACGAAGGCAGCGGCGCGGCTGCCCTGGGCACTGCTCGGAGCGCTGACCGTGCCGGCGGTGTATTGGTTGGGCCGCAGTCTGGTACACCGACGTGTGGGCTGGGCTGCCGCGATCTTTATGGCGACCTTTCCGGTGCATGTCCAGTTCAGCCGGACAGGCATGGACATGACCGGCGATCCGTTCTTTGCGGCGTTGGCAGTGGGGCTACTGGCGCGCTCACTGCGCAGTGGCAGCCGGATGGATGCAGCACTGGCCGGGCTGACCGGCGGGCTGACGCAGTATTTCTACTTCGCCGGGCGGCTTGTGCTGCTGGTCTTCGGCGTGTACGTGATCGCCGGCCTGATCCGTGCGCCGCGCCAGGCTGGACGGCAGATCGGGGCGGTGCTGGTTGCCGGGGTGGTACTGGCGGCGGTGGTATTTCCCTATTCATATGCCGCCTATCGTGACACGACGCGCCCGTCCTCACCCCGCCTGGGCGCTGTGGGCGTCTGGCAAACCGGCGCGGCGGCGGACGCGGCGGCAGAGGGCCGGGCGCGGGCGTTCTGGGCTGGCCAGCTTCACGGCGGGCTGATGGCCTACCTTCAGGTGCCGGATAAGAGCGCGATCTACGGGCCGTACGGGGCTTTGCTGGGGTGGTTGGCGGGGGTGCCCTTCCTGCTGGGCGTAGCGGTGGCTGCACGCCGCTGGCGCGACCCGGCGCATCTCATCCTGCTGGCCTGGGTGGCGGGTACGGCGATTCTGGGTGGTGTGCTGCTGATCGATCCGCCCCACTATCCGCGCTACCTCAGCGCGACGCCACCGTTGGCGGTGCTGGTGGGGATCGGACTGGTGACGCTGGGTGCGGCGCTGGCACGGGCGCTGGCGGCAGGGGATGCACTGCGTCCGCGCGCGGTTGTTGTGCTGCGACGGACGCTGCCGGTGCTGCTGGCCGTGTCGCTGGCTGCGGCTAATCTGGGTTTTTACGTGTTCGATTATGTGCCGCGCAAGCTTTGGTATGGCGAGCGCACGGTCCGCCTCAACGAGGTCGCGCAGATCGCTGCGACGTTCAACGGCGCGTATCAGGTGCATACGCTCTCGTCGGAGAATCTGGATCTGAACTCGACCGACCTGCTGCGCTATTTGACTTCCGAAAATGCCGGGGTCGAGTATACTGGTGAGGTAGACCATCTACCGGCAGGGCTAGAGCCGGGATGGCACGCGTTCGTAGTGGCTCCAGAGCGCCTGGCGGATCTGTATCGCCTGACCGCTCGCATTCCCGGCGGCGAGTTGCGGCAGTATGCCAATCCGCGGACGTACGAGCCGCTCGTATATACTTACGTGGTGCGGATCAACTGAATGTGAGAGTGGTATGGCTGTGGTCGAGACGGCATCGATCGAGCTGTCTACACGGGGGAACGGGGACGTTATTGATATCACCGGTGAGGTCGAGCGGGCGGTGCGGTCGAGCGGCCTGTCGGATGGAATCGTGACCGTCTTCTGCCCCAGTTCGACCAGCGCGGTCACGACGCTGGAGTTTGAGAGCGGCGCGGTGCGCGATCTGCAGCGGTTGTTTGACGAGATCGCCGCGCCGGATCGGCCCTATGCGCACAACCAGCGGTGGGGCGACGGCAACGGGCACAGCCACGTGCGCGCCGCGCTGCTCGGCCCGTCGCTGACGGTGCCGTTTGTGGGCGGGCGTCTGACGCTGGGAACGTGGCAGCAAATCATCTACGTGGACTTTGATAACCGGGCGCGCCAGCGCAGGCTGGTCGTGCAACTAATCGGCGAATGAGCGGCGGGGTGCGGGGAGCTGATGGAGAGCGCATGAAACGACGGAGCGTGGGCCAGCCCGCTGTGACTGAGGATAAGATGCAGGCGGACATCTGGGCGGGTGCAGCCGACGAAGCCCTATCCGCGTTGGAGTTGATCGCGGATGAGCTGGCCGAACACGGTAGCAGCACGCGGGCGCTTCAGCATGTTGCCGAGGCGGCCCGGAGCCTGACTCGCACTGAGTCGGCAGGGCTGTGGGAAGCCGATGAGGATCGGCAGCTTCATTTGATCGCGGGCAGCCAGATCGCGCTGAGCGTGCCGCTGCGGTTTGACTGTGGGCTGGTCGGCGCGTGCGCGTCTGCGCTGACGGTCATCGTCACGGGTGAGGGGGATGCGCTGCCATCCGGTGATCCCCTGGCAAAGCTTGATTTCGTCTCTGGCGCGGCGGCGCCGCTCATCGTCGGCGGCGATCTGCTCGGCGTTCTGGCCGTCTACGACCGCCAGATGCGGGTTTACAGCGCGGTGGAGCAGCGGGCGCTCGAATTGCTGGCGAGCTTTGCAGCGGCGCTCCTGTATGCGCGGCGAGCGGCAGCGGAAGCCGATGATCTGGCGCAGACGCTGGCGCAGGAGCACGAGCGCCTCGGCCATCTGCAGCATGCCGTGCGGCGCATCCTCGAGCAGCCGGACACGCGCGCCAACCTGATCGAGATCACGCAGGCGCTGCAGGCGCTCGGCTGGGGCAGTGTCACGCTGATCCTGTTTGACGAAAACCAGGCGATCACCGAGCGCCTGACGGCCGGACATGTGGAGAACCCGGATGGCTCGCAGCCTGACGGCTCGGTGCCCGGGGATGTCTGGACACGCTACCTGGGCGGCGACCTGGAGTCGAGCCGGGTATACGGCGTGTACTACCTGCCCGCAGACGGCGCAGGCTCCCTGTGGCAGCCGACCGATCTGGTGTTCGCTCCGCTGCGGTTCGGGCAGCACGGCGTCTTCGGTGTGATCCGGGTGCAGGACCCGGTCGACGGGCTGCGGCCAACCCCCGAATCGCTGCGGGCGCTGGATATCCTCGCCAGCCAGGCGGCCTATGTGATCGAGAACGCGCGCTTGCTGGACGAAGCGGCACGTTCCGCCGAACGGCTGGCCGAGCAGGTGGACGAACTGTCCATGATGCACCGTGCCGACCGGGAGTTGGGCGCGCATCTGAACATGGACCGCGTGATGACGCTGACGATGGACTGGGCGCTGCGGCGCACGCGGGCGGATACGGGGCTGCTGGCGCTGATGACGGACGACCGGCGCGGGCTGGTGCCGTTTATCACAATGGGCTACCTGGATCAGGCTGTGTCGAAGTTTGACGAGCGGAATCCGTGGCCGCTGAACCTGGGCGCGGTGGGGCGGGCAGCCCGGACCGGAGAAACGATTGTGGCGCGCGGGCCGGCGATGGACGAAGAAGAAGCCCACCTGATGCCCGGCGCCCGATCGCAGATGGCGGTGCCGCTATCGATGCGCGGCGAAATTCTGGGTGTGATTATGCTGGCGTCTAGCGAGCCGGATGCGTTCCAGGAAAACGACGCCAGTTTTCTGGAGCGTCTCTCGCGCCGGGCTGCCGTCGCGCTGGACAACGCGCGCCTGTTTCGCCAGTCCGAGCAGTTGGCAGACGATATGGCGGTGTTGTACTCGGCGAGCCGCACGATCACCTCGACGCTGGACCGCGACGAAGTGCTGCAGCATATCGCGCAGTCGATGGCGGTGGCGCTAGAGTGTTCGAGCGCGGTCATCATGGATTATCAAGCCGACACGCATGAGGCGCGGATACTGACAGCCTACCGGGTCGGAACCGCCCGCGACGCGCAGGAAATCCTGCCCGAACCGGGACAGGTGATCGACCTGGCCGGGCTTCCGGTCTTCATGGAAGCCATCCAGCACCAGCGACCGCTCATCATCCGCGCCGCCGATCCCGCATTGCCGGCAGGCGAGGTGTTCTGGCTCCAGCAACGCCGCATCCGGGCTGGGGTGATGATGCCGCTGGTCGCGCAGGGGGAGCTGATCGGTGTGGCGCTAGTGCTCGAAGGCCGGCGCGATCGGCTGTTTAGCTCGAATGAGGTCTTCAAGGTCCAGACGCTCGCCAGCCAGGCATCGGTCGCTTTGCGGCAGTCCCTGCTGTATCACGAAGTGCTGGAGCTGGAAAAGATCAAGTCCGAGATGATCCGCATGGCCGCGCATGACTTGCGCAACCCGCTCAATAATATCCTCGGCTACATCGAATTGATCTCTATGAGCGCCGGGTCGGCGGGCGAGGCCGAGGCGGAGATCGAAGAATACGTCGCCAGCCTGCGGCGCAGTGCCAGGACGATCCAGTCGCTGATTGACGACCTGCTGACCCTGGAGCGAGTTGAAAGCGAGCGCGAAAGCGAGTGGCAGGTCTTTGATCTGGCCGGACTGATTTATGAAGTGGTCGCGGGGGAACGCGTGGGCGCGGCGTTGAAACAGATCGCGCTGGAGTACGAGCGCGATCTGGAAAGCGCGCCGGTTTTCGGCAGCATGACGCAGCTTCGCCAGGCGACGTCCAACCTGATCGGCAACGCGGTGAAATACACGCCGGATGGCGGCTGGGTGAAGGTCCGCTTTACGCAAACCGGCCAGCGGCTGCAGTTTTCGGTGCAGGACAACGGGTACGGCATCTCACCGGAGCGGCAGGCGCGCCTGTTCGAGCGGTTCTACCGTGCGCGTGAGCCGGGGACGGATCATATTCCGGGGACGGGCCTCGGCCTGTCGCTGGTGAAGACAGTGGTCGAGCGGCACGGCGGCCAGGTGTGGTTTGAAAGCGAGGTGGGCCGGGGCAGCACGTTTGGCTTCTGGCTGCCACGGGCGCACCCTGTGGCGGAGCGGAGCGCCTCGGCTACGCGATGACCCGCGCGCCGGAAAGGCCGGGCCGGGTCGTGAAGCTGACGCTCGACAGCCCCAGGGTGTCGTACGTCGCCTGGAAAGCGCGCGCTGCGGCGGCGGCCGTCTCGGCGTCGGCGCATAGGGCGCAGAGGGTGGGGCCGGACCCGCTGATCAACACCCCAAGCGCCCCGGCGGTACGGGCGGCGTCCCTGGCCTGCTCAAAGCCGGGGATCAGGGTGGCGCGGGCGGGTGTGACGATCGGATCCTGTTCGACCAGCTCTGCCAGCAGGTTGAGATCGTCGCTGTGCAGCGCGTGCACCAGTGCGGCTACCAGTGCGGTCTGGCGCACCATGTCGTGCATGGAGACGCGCGCGGGCAGTACGGCGCGGGCGTGCGAGGTCGGCACGGCCACGTCGGGCGTGACCAGCGCGAGATGCAGCCCGGTCGGAACCGGCAGTGGATGGATGGTGCATGGATCGGTTCCGATCACCAGCACGATTCCGCCCCACAGGGCCGGGGCGACGTTGTCGGCATGGCGCCCGCTGACCGAGGCTTCCGCCTCGATGCAAGCCGGTAGCAGGTCATCCGGACCAAGCGGCGCGCCAAAGAGCGCGTTGACCGCCACAGCCGCCGCCGCGGCGCTGGCCGCACTGCTGCCCAGGCCGCTCGCCAACGGCAGCCCTTTTTCCAGCCGTAAACTGACACCACCCGCCGCGCCCAGGCGCTCCAGGACGATCTGAGCGGCTACGCAGGCGGTGTTGCGCCCAGGGGTACGCGGCAGGCGCCCGCCGTCGCCGGTGATGTCTTCGAGCACCACCCCCGGACGCTCGCGGAAGGCTGCGCGCACAATGTCACCGGGCGCCTCGAGCGCCATTCCGAAGATGTCGAAGCCGACACCGAGATTGGCCACTGTGGCCGGGGCAAAAGCCGCGACATGTTCCTGAACTGGTTGGACCGTATGGGCTGGAGTGGGTGTGTGATGCGTCACGATTTCGCTCCGAGAGCGTGCCGGGTACCTGCCGCGTAGTATAGCGACTCTGGCGGATCCGGGCTATCAGCCGCCGCCAATTGGGTGATTACGCGGTGTGCGGCGCGGTCAGGTATACTTTGCATATTGGCATTAATCCGAGGCCATGTGTCAACCAGGCGGCCTGGCGTACGCGGCCAGAAATGGACAGAACGCGGTGGAAGTCGTTGGTTTGCAAGACATCATCAATCTGGCACGGCAGGAATCGACGCGTCTGCACCATTATTTCATCGGCGTCGAGCATCTGTTCATCGCGCTGACACAGCTTCAGGGCGGGCTGACACGAGCCGTGCTGCAACATCACGGGCTGTCACCACGTTTTGTCCGCTATAGTATCCGTGAGTCGGTCGGGCGCTACGAAGATCGGCGCTACTGGCCGGGCTTCCCCGAAACGCCGCGCGCGCAGAAGATCCTCAAGCTGGCCGAGGAATCCGCCGCCACGGGTGAGCCATCCGAGCGCGACTTGCTGCTGGCGATTCTCGACGAGGGGGACAGCGTGGTGAGCCGTGTGCTGCGCGAGATCGGCGCAGACATCGCGGCGCTGCGCCAGACGGCCGCCGACTGGAACGCACCGGTCGAGGCCCAGCCGCCGGAGATTCCGATCCTGGGCGATGTGAAGGTGGACGCCGACCAGCGCCGCGTGCTGCAGATAATGTTTCGTGAGTACGGGCAGGTGCACATCGTGGGCGAGTTAAGCGGCGGCTATAGCGGCGCGCGCGTGCTGCTGGTGCGTCCCGAGCGGGTGGACGGCTATAAGGACGCGCCGGTTGTTGCGAAGCTCGATGACCGCTACGCTGTGCTGTACGAGCGGCGGCGTTATGACCTGCACGTGAAAGATACGCTGCCCTCGACCACGGCGCGCCTGGTCGATGCGCCGGTGGTGCCCGACAACCTGCCGATCGGCGGGCTGAAGTACACCTTTGTCGGGCGGATTGATGATACCGAGCCGGTGAGCCTGCGCGAGTATGCGGCGCAACACCACCCGCGTGAAGTGGCCGATCTGATCCGTACGCTCTTTGAAACGTTTGGCCCGGCGTGGTGGCTGCAGCGCAAGCCGTACCGGTTCGGGGCCTGGCGCGAATACGAGCACGTCCTGCCGCCCGCTCTGGTGCTGGAGGCGGTTCCCGAGCCGAAGCTGGCAGACGCCAGTCACATTCTGCGCCCGCTGGGGGGCTGGAGCCGCTCCGCGCAGGTGCTGCCGGGGGAGATTGTCATCATCGAGGACTTCAGCGTCCAGAAGACGGACCCAGAACGGGGGCGCCTGTACCTGGCGGCGGGGTCGCAACCCGAAGCGCTGAACCGGGCAAGCAAGGTAGAACTGCGCGGACTGGATGTGCACGAAGCCGGTCACTACCGGGGCGAGGTTGTCGAGCGGCTGGGCGGGCGCGTGGTGCGCACGCGCGACGACCTGCTGCGCGGCAGCTTGCAGCGCCTGGAGCCGAACTTCGACTTTCAGGCGCCGCTGGTGCCCTCGCCGCTGCCGGACGTGCCGCACCTGCCGAACCCGATTCTGCAGGTGAACGATTTGCTGGAGCGGCCGGTAGCCGGACACCTGTCCATGATCCATGGCGATTTGCATGCGGGGAACGTCCTGGTGGGGCCGCGCGGCGACGCCTGGCTGATCGACTTCGCGTGGACGCGCGAGGGTCACACCCTGTTTGACTGGGCCTTGCTGGAGATCAGCCTGCTGGTGGAGATCGTCGCGGCGCTGGCGAAGCCTGGCTGGGCCGGAGCATGGGAGATTGTGCGCCTGCTGCACGGAATCAACCACGGCGAAAGCCCGCTCCGGCGGCATGCTGATAGCGAGCTGGCCGAGGCGCTGGAGGTCATCGGCGCCGTGCGGGAGATCGTGCGGCAGTGCCTGGCGGCGCCGAACCACTGGAACGAGTATTTCATCGCGCTCGTGTTTCTGGGTCTGCGCTTGATGGACTGGCAAACGGAGACGATGGACGCGCGGCGGCTGGCGTTTCTGGTGGCGGCGCTGAGTCTGGCAGAAACGCAGGATCCGGCGTGGCGGGGCAGCAGCGATTCGACCTGGAGCGAGCTGACGGCAGCTGACATGGACAGGACCGAGTTGCAGATCGACGACCCTGAGTAGCCGGGGCGCGCCGGATCAAAAAAACGGGGCGAAGCCGCCCCGTTCAACACCCAGCAATCCAAAGCCTAACGGCGTGCCCAGGCGGGCAGGTCGCGGCGGTAGGTGCCGCTGCTGTACACGTACACCCAGGCGTTCTGGTGAGGTTCCTCTTTGGTCCAGTCGTAAATCCACCAGGCATCCATAATGGACAGGTTCACGCAGCCGTGGCTCTGCCGGTAGCCGAAGCGGTCGTGCCAGTAGGTGCCGTGCAGGCCGATCTCGTCATCGAAGTACATGACGTACGGCACCTCTTCGATGTAGTAGAAGTCTGGCTGGCCCACCGCGCCGCTCATGCGGGTGGCTTCGTAGCGATCGTAGATCCGGAACAGCCCTTCATGAGTCGACCACTGCGGCAGGCCGGACGAGATCAGGGTGGCAAAGACCATGCGGTCGCCTTCATACGCGACGAGCGTCTGTTCATAGAGGTCGATGGCAAACCAGCGCTCGTGCTCGCCGATCTCCTCGGGCCGGGCGATGGGATGGACCTTTGCGACGCGGATCTGCTGTACCCACTGGTTCGGGCCGACCAGATACCACTCCCATCCGTCGACGTACTCCACGCCGTAGATATTCATCAGGGTATAGCGCTCGATGCGTTCCTGGCTCTTGTCCTGCGGCCCGCCGGGGTAGCGGCTGGGGTACGCCTCGGCCAGCATCCAGGCGAACGGGCGCTTGGGGTGAGACTGCAACTCGACGCCGGAGAAGTGCGACACATCGGCGTAGGTGATCTGCTCGGATGGCACCCACACGCCCCAGTTGATCTGCGTGAAGCCATCCTGCTCGTTGATGATGGTCACGAAGTTGTAGCCGGCGTCCATGAAGCCGATCGGCTCGCCATGTGGAGCATTGTACATAGTGATGTCGCCGACCATGCGCCGGTACGCGCGCGTCCAGACAACCTCTTGATTGTACGGGACCTGGATGACGTCCGGATACGGCTCGGCTTTCATCTCGGCTTCTGCCGCGCGCAGTTCGAGCGCCGTCATGCCCGTATGCGGCAGGCAGTCCTTGGGCAGTTGGGGTGTTTCGCCTTCTGCGGTTGTCGCCAGGATGGCTTCGATTCGCTCGTTGCAGTCTTCGTCGCGCGCATCGCCGGGAAAAGCGGTTGCTGGGGCTGCCGCCGCGAGCTCCAAACCTATTACACTCAGAAGAATCAGAGCTACCAGGACTAATCTCGAACCGCGCATCACGCTTTTTCACCTCGCATTGACAGAGTTCAGGTAAAAGGATAACAATCCTGGGGGGCCGGGTCAACCAACGCGATGCTTACGCCAGACTGTCACGCTCGCCACCGCCGATGCATGAATTCATATTCTCTTAATGGGAACTGGCGCCAGTCCGTGTTACAGTACCGGTTGCCCGGATTTAGAAGGTGACGAAGAATGACCGAGACGAACGGACGCCGCCCGATTTTGAGGGCGACGAACCTCACAAAAGATCTGCCTCTTGGTCCCGTGGTGGTCCATGCCGTGCGGGGCGTCGATCTTGAGATCTATGAAAACGAGATGGTGGCGATTGTCGGGCCGTCGGGCAGCGGCAAGAGCACGCTACTCGGCCTGATCGGCGGGCTGGATACGCCCACGACAGGGCGGATCGAGATCGACGGCGTGGATATCACCAACATGGGCGAAGGCCGGCTCACGGAAGTCCGCAACGAGAAGATCGGGTTTGTCTTCCAGTTCTTCAACCTGATCCCGACTCTGACTGCTCTGGAGAATGTCGCGCTGCCGATCCAGTTTGCCAACCATCCCAAGTTTCACCCGGAGAAGCGCGCGCGCGAGCTGCTGGAACTGCTCGGCCTGGGCGACCGGCTCAACCATCGCCCGATGGAGCTGTCGGGTGGGCAGCAGCAGCGGGTCGCGATTGCGCGGGCGCTGGCGAACAACCCGCCTCTGCTGCTGGCGGACGAGCCGACCGGTAACCTGGACTCGGTGGCTTCCGAAGTGGTGCTGGAAGCTTTGCGCAACGTCTGGCGCGAGACCGGCACGACCGTCGTGCTGGTAACCCACGACCGTGACTTGGCGGCACGCATGGGCCGCGTGATGGAACTGAGCGACGGGCGCATCGTGCGCGAGTACGTGCCGGTATGAGATTGCTGCGCTTTTTCTTCGTACACTCCCTGCGCGATATGGGTCGCAACCGGACGCGCACGCTGTTCGCGCTGATCTGTGTGGCGACCGGTGTGGCAGCAGTGGTGGCGCTGCGGTCGCTGGCGTTTATGGTAGCGGACGAGCTGACCAGCAACCTGGCGCAGATGAACCGGGGCGATATCCGGCTGACCGCGACGCGCAGCGCCGTCGGACTGGTCGATCGCAACACGTCGGGATGGGCTGCCTTTTCGACCGAGGCGGTCGCGGCGATGCGCGACTGGGCGCGGCGGGAAGGGGTTGAGATTACGGTTGCGCGTGCCAACTGGGTGACGTCCATCCGGCAGATGGTGCAGGGTCAGACGGTGAAGACAACGGCGGTTCTGGCGCTGGCCATTGAGCCCGACCTGTACCCATTCTACGACAGCATCACGCTGGAAGACGGCCGTACACTGACCGAAGCGTTCGCCGGGCACGCCGAGACGGCGCTCGCCGCGCGGGTTGTTCCGTCGCTGAGCGCGATCGGGGCCGTCAGCGCGGGGCCTGGGGCCGGCACGCCAGGGCTTGCCTGGGCTACCTATCCCACCTACCGTATCAGCAACGCGCGTCCGGTTGTGATTTCGAGCAACCTGCGCCGGGAGTCGGCAGCCGGACTGGCTGTAGGTGACATTCTGCGGATCGGCGCGTCGGATGTGCTGTATGTGGTGACGGGAGTTGTGCCCGCCAGCGCGGAGTCTATTCTCTCCACTCCACAGACGGCGCTGCTGGATTTCATCTATGTTCCGTTCAGCGACCTGGGGTTGCTGCGCGAGCGACCGCTGCCCGATCAGGTTTTCATTAAGGTGCCGTTGGCGCGCGATGTGCAGGCGGTGGATGCCAGCCTGATCGCGTATCTGGAAAGCCGCCTGGAAACCGAAGGCGACCTGGAGGAATCGCTGAGGCGGGTGACGGTCGCCGCGCTGGAAGAAGAGAACGCCGAGACGGCGGATGTGATCGACGACATGATTCTGGTGATGGGGCTGTCGTCGCTGCTGATCGGCGGGATCGGCATCATCAACACGATGCTGGTTGTCGTCAGCCGCCGCACGCTGGAGATCGCGGTCTTGAAGACGCTGGGGCTGAAGGCGTACCGCGTGACGGCGCTGTTTCTGGTCGAAGCCGCGTTGATGGGGCTGATCGGCAGCTTGCTCGGCGTGGCGCTCGGTGTGCTGCTAAGCTATCTCGTCAAGAGCGTGGGCGAGCAGGCGTTTAGTCTGACCCTGGTCTGGCGGCCGTATCCTGAGGCGATGTTGAGCGGTCTGTTTCTGGGGATGGTGATCACGGTGCTGTTCGGGTTTCTGCCCACGCTCATCGCCGGGCAGGTGCGCCCCGCGATCGTGCTGCGCCCGAACGAGGCCCAGATGCCGGCGGCCGGGCTGCTGCAAACGCTGGTGACGCTGCTTGTCATGATCGGCGTGCTGGGGCTGCTGGTTAGCTCGATTGTTAACGACACCATCACCATCGACCCGGTGTATATGATCGTCGGGGGTGGGGCGCTGGTCGGCCTGTTCCTGGGCGTGATCATCGCGAACCTGGGCGTTGGCCGGCCCATCCCGGATTATTATGTCTTCCGGCTGCCGCGGCGGTTTGAGCGGCTCGAAAACTGGATCACAGGGGCGGCAGGTGGCGTCGCGGGTATGCTGCTGGCTAAGAGCGGGCAGGACCGGCGCGAGCGGGGACGGGCAGCGATCACGCTGGGGTTGCGGGCGCTCAGGCAGGCAGTTCTGCTTTACGGCGCGCTGGCGCTCGGCGCGGCGTTGGCATCCGGCGTGATGTTGATCGTGGCCGAAAGCTGGCGGCCGCTGCAGCTTGGCGAGACCAAGCCGGCCGGGGCGATCTGGACGGCGTATGCGCACGGCGATGCGGCCTGGATCGGGGCTTGGGTGCTGCTGACCGGCGTGTTCGGGCTGCTGATCCGCTGGTATGGCCGCGCGCTTGCCAGCGTGATCGCGCTGGGGACGCTGGGCGCGACCGCAGGCGGCGGGATCGGGCTGCTGTTGGGGCGGACGCTGTCGGGCCTGCTGGAAGGAACTGCCGCCTGGCAGACGCTCAGCGCGCAGGCAACCGGGATCGTGCTGGTCGAGGGCGCGCTGGCGCTGCTGGGC
>DYEN01000443.1 GCA_020725705.1 Anaerolinea sp. | reverse complement strand
CGAGATCGCCGCCTATCTGGACTGGATTCGCGGTCCGGAAGGGCAGGCGATCGTCAAGGCGCTCGGCTTTGTGCCGGTGACGGAGAACTGAGCAGGATGGCAAACCTGAACGATTTCGCCAAAGCACGCACCGCCCAGATAGCCCTCCGCGTTCGTCCGATGGGCATCTGGCTGCGCCGCGGGCGGCTTGAGACGCTCATCGAGCTGCTGATCCGGCTGTCCGGCGTGTCCACCATCGTGATCGTGGGCCTCATCTTCCTCTTTCTGCTGCGCGAAGGGCTGCCGGCCTTCCTCGATATTCCGCTGCGCCAGTTGTTCGGCAGCCGGTGGTACCCGATCGAAGGGTTCTACGGCATCTGGCCGCTGCTGGTCGGCTCGCTGGTGGTAACCGCCGGCGCCATTGTGATCGCCGTCCCGCTTGGCCTGACGACCGCCGTCTACCTGGGCGAGATCGCCCCGGTGTGGCAGCGCGAGATCCTCAAGCCGCTGATCGAGGTGCTGGCCGGGATTCCCTCGATCGTGCTTGGCTTTCTGGGCTGGGTGGCGCTGGCGCCGATTATCCAGAGCCTGGGCGCGCCGACCGGCCTGACCGCGCTCACCGGCTCGTTGATCCTGGCCTACATGGCGCTGCCCACGATCATCAGCATCTCCGAAGACGCGCTGTACGCCGTCCCGAAGGAATACCGCGACGGGGCGCTGGCGATCGGCGCGACGCAGTGGCAGACGATCTGGCGGGTGGTCCTGCCGGCGGCGCGCTCTGGGCTGGCGATGGCTGTCATGCTCGGCATCGGGCGGGCCATCGGCGAGACGATGGCCGTCATGATGGTCACCGGCAACGCCGCGTTCATCCCCGATCTCGGGCTGGACCTGCCGCTCCATCCGGTCCGCACCATGACCGCGACCATCGCGGCAGAGATGGGCGAAGTGGCGCAGGGGAGCCTGCACTACAACGTCTTGTTTGGAATCGGGATTGTGCTGTTTGTGGTGACCTTCGCCATCAATATGATGGCGGGGCGTCTGGTTGGCAGCGTCGTCCGGCGGCGAGGGGGGCAGCTATGAGACTGGCGATGCGTCCGGCGATGAAACGCCAGCAAACCCAGAAGATCGCCGTTGGCCTGATCACCGGCGCGGCAGTGCTGGTCGTCATCCCGATCGTGCTGGTGATCCTGTACATCGTGGTGCAGGGGATCGGCGCGCTAAGCTGGGAGTTTCTGACCGCTCCCCCGCGCAACGGCATGACCGAAGGCGGGATCATGCCGGCGATCCTGGGCACGCTGATCTTGACCCTGGGCACCGCGATCGTGTGCCTGCCACTGGCCATCGGCGCCGCGATCTACCTGGCGGAGTATGCCAGCGACAACCGGCTGACGCGCTGGGTGCGGCTGGCGATCGTCAATCTGGCGGGCATCCCGTCGATCGTCTACGGGCTGTTCGGGCTGGGCGCCTTCGTTCTGTTCCTGCAGTTTGGGACGTCGATCCTGGCCGGCTCGCTGACCCTGGG
>DYEN01000442.1 GCA_020725705.1 Anaerolinea sp. | reverse complement strand
TCCGCCAGCACGCGGCAGTAGACGTTGCCGTTGGGCACAGCCTCGGGCGAGACGCTCCCGCGCACGATCGGGTTGGTCTCACCGCTCAGGTCAGCGCAGAGCGCGGCCGGTTCCATGGCGTAATGTGCTGCCGGAACAGGCGCCGGACCTTCGGTCGGTTCAACGGTGGGCGTTTCGCTCGGTATCTCAGTCGGTGTCTCGGTTGGAGTCTCGGTCACCGTCGGTGTCTCGGTCGGCGTCTCAGTCACCGTCGGTGTCTCAGTTGGCGTCTCGGTCGGCGTCTCGGTCACGGTGGGTGTTTCGGTCGGCGTCTCTGTTACCGTCGGTGTCTCGGTTGGAGTCTCGGTCACGGTGGGTGTTTCGGTCGGCGTCTCTGTTACCGTCGGTGTCTCGGTTGGAGTCTCCGTCACCGTGGGTGTTTCGGTCGGCGTCTCGGTGGCGGTAGGCGTCTCCGTCACATCCGGCGTCGTGATCGTGATGCTCCAGCCGCCCCCAATGCTGCCGAAATTGCTGTCACGGTCATCCAGCGTGTAGAGCCGCCAGGTGCCGTTCGGGTTGATGCCGACAAATGCCGCTAAGGTTGAGGCGTTTGCCACAACGCCGTTGGGCTGATCTTCATTCGGAACGGTCGCCGTGCCTGATCCATCGTAATTGGAAGGTCGGTAGGTGCCACCGACACATGGCGCACCCGCACTAGTTGTGTTGGGCAGTGCCCCGGCGGCATCATCGTCGAACGTTACGGTGAGGTTTGCGATCGTTTCGCCGCCGCAGGCGTCGGACCAAATCAAGACGCCGCCTGTGCCGCTGGGCCCTTGGAGCAAGATGTCAAAATCGTCTGGCCGCGAGTGATTGACGCCATTCAGCGTCACTGTGACCTTTGTAACGTTCCCAACCAGGCCGGAAACTACAATTTCGCTCGGTGAAGGAACGCCTTCACCAGAGTTCGCAGGCCATGTAATTGGTGTGGAGTTCGAGAACGTAGCCACCGCCAGGGGGCCAACCTGCGGCATATCCACATCTGCGGCATACCCGCTCCGGGTTGCCACAGCCGACAGGGCGAAGGCTACAGTCAGCAGGAGCACGACGCCCAGGCGCCAAAAAGCGATGTTTTGTTTCTTCCCTGTTGCGATCTTCATAACCGTCCCTCTCATTCCTCGCATGCTAGAGCGCGAAGTCAGCTTCTACGCTGCGTCCCCACGGCTGAGAGTGCTCTGAAGCGTCTAGTACCCGCCACGCATGCTGATGCGTGCTGTGCCGCAGCCAATACGATCTGGCCTGTATCCGCGCCAATACAGGCTGTCTGTATTATAGCTGCAAAGAGAACGTTGTGGGGAATTTTTTATTTTGTTTTGATAATTTCAGCGGAGATCATGCGTTTTTGGTAATGAGCAGCGGCGAAATGCCGGTTTGGTGGCGCGCCGGGCGCGAGTGCGGCACAATCATGAGCAGATGAACAGGCTGCAAGCCAGAGGAGCGTGCTATGCCGGTTGGGTTTATTCTCGACCTGGACGGGGTGATCACAGACACGGCGGAGTACCACTTCCGCGCCTGGAAGAAGCTGGCGGACGAGGAAGGGATTCCTTTCACGCGCGCGGATAACGAGGCATTGCGCGGCGTCTCGCGGCGCGAGAGCCTGCGGCGACTGCTGAAAGGGCGCGAGATCGACGAGGCAACCGCCGAAGCGTGGATGGAGCGCAAGAACGCCACCTATCGCGCGCTGCTGGCCGAGATGACCGAGCGCGATCTGCTGCCGGGGGCGCGCGCGTTTCTCGAAGATGCTCGCGCGGCGGGGATCAAGATCGGCCTGGCGTCGGCGAGCCGCAACGCGCCGGACGTGATCCGCGGCCTGGGGATCGGGCCGCTCTTTGACGTGCTGGGCGACGGTTACTCGGTCGTACGCTCCAAGCCCGCGCCGGACCTATTCGTGTGGGTTGCCGGCGGTCTGGGCCTGCCGGTGACGTCGTGCGTGGTATTTGAGGACGCCGAGGCGGGGGTCGAGGCGGCGCTCAGCGCGGGGATGG
>DYEN01000441.1 GCA_020725705.1 Anaerolinea sp. | reverse complement strand
GGCGAGCCGGATTTTGTCACGCCGCGCGCCGTGATCCAGGCGGGTATCCGCTCGCTGGAAGCCGGACATACCCACTACACCAGCAACAGCGGGACCATCGAACTGCGGCAGGCAGTCTCGGCCTATCTTGAGCGCCTCTACGGGATTCACTACGACCCCGAACACGAGATCCTGATCACGGTCGGCGTCAGCGAGGCGCTCTATCTGGCGCTCACCGCGCTGGTCAACCCCGGCGACGAGGTGATCGTGCCGCATCCGTGCTTCGTCTCCTACGCCCCCGAAGTGGTCTTCGCGGGGGGTGTGCCGGTGGTCATCGACACCTACCCCGAGCACGACTTTCAGGTTACCGGCGAGGAGATCGAGCAGGCCATCACGCCGCGGACAAAGGCCCTCCTGATCGGCTACCCCAACAACCCGACCGGCGCCGTCCTGACACAGCAGCGGCTGCTGGAGATCGCGGCGGTCGCCGAGCGGCATGATCTGTTTGTGATCTCCGATGAAATCTACGACCGGCTGGTTTACGGCATCCAACACACGCACTTCGCCACCCTGCCCAACATGCGCCCCCGCACGCTCGTGCTGAGCGGGTTCAGCAAGAGCCACGCCATGACCGGCTGGCGCCTTGGCTACGCGGTCGGCCCGGCGGAGATCATCGCGGCGATGCGCAAAATCCACCAGTACACCATCATGTCCGCGCCGACCACCGCCCAGATCGCGGTTGCCGAAACGCTGGCGGAAGTGGACGACGAGGTTGAGCGCATGCGGGCAGAATATGACCGCCGCCGCCGCCTGGTCGTCGACGGGTTCAACGAGCTGGGCCTGACCTGTTTCGAGCCGCGCGGCGCGTTCTACGCCTTTCCGGATATCCGCGCCTCGGGCATGGACGACGAGACGTTCTGCGAGAAGCTGCTCAAGGAAGAGCGTGTCGCGGTCATCCCCGGCAGCGCGTTCGGCAGAACAGGCGCGGGCTTTGTGCGGGCCTGCTATGCCACGTCCTACGAGAAACTCGAGGAAGCCCTGGAGCGGATGCGCCGCTTCATGCAGCGCTACGGCTAGCACGTCCCGCAGGCGTCGCTTGCCGCGTGCAATAACCTGGCGGAAAACGCCCGGCGGTGATCACCATCGGCTTGTGACACGAACAGAAACGAGGAGTCGCACTGTGAATCCCGAAGATCGCCTCAAGATGTTCGATTCACTCGACCGGATTATGCGCGAGCGCGAGCAAACCCGCGAGCGGCTCAACGCCACGCTGCAAGAGTTCACTGCTCGCCTGTTTGCAGCGCTGGAAAAAGCACTGGCCGAGATCAGCACGCGCGGCACACCCGGCATCGGCAAATCGCGCCGCCTGAAGCATCCATCCGGCGGGGGCCGCGAAGCCCTGCAAATCTACATCGAGGACTGGAGCATCATCTTTGTGCCGATGCTGCACTTCGCCCGGCCCAACGCCGCCGATGAAGCGCGCATCCCGCCGATCCAGTTCAAAGAGCCGTGCGGGCGCATCGCCGTCTTTCTCACCGACGACCCGCAGGCTGTGGCCTTCTACGACTTCATCATCTTTCAGGACGATTCCTGGTTCGCCTGGGGCTATGGCTGGCCCAAGCAGCAAGACTCGATCGCGCATACCGACTTCGAAGCGCTGGCGTGGGAGCTGCTCTACAGCTTCACAAAAGACATCGTCACGACCTGGCACACGCGCGACCATACCACCCTGGCGATGGCCTTCGACCCCAAACATCGCGGCTACACCTTCGGCCTGCCCGGCGACGAGCACCGCGTCTGACCAGAGCGCAACAACGCACCGTACACCGAACAGAATCCCAACCCGGAGTCTTGGCTCCGGGTTGGGAGCGGTGGATCTGCACCGACAGAAAAGAATCCCAAATGACAGCGCAGATTCCCTCAAAAACACACTCCGGCGCCGGCGCGCCCCTGTCAGATTCACGACGCCGTATAAAAAATTCAAACCTTAAAGTTTTGACTCGGGCCGTGAATTTTAAGGTGGGATAAGCCGGCTTTTTCCCACATAACCCGCATTCCCCAACAAATTCGCCACCTGCGCGTGACTCACCCCCAGATATGGCGTTTAGGTTTGGTGTGACTCTGTGCGACTCTGGCGGCTTTCAGCACTTGCTAGATTCAAACCTGGAATCGACTCTGGCGAATCTTAAAAAACCGAATTCTTTAAGGTTCAAAGCCCGATTCCGATTGAATTTTCGACCCTTCATCGAGTAGAATCGGGGTACTCCAGTCGGAGCCAGCATCGGCCAGCAACCGGATGCAAACCCACAATTTCAACCGGCCCCACTCGCGCCGCTGCTCCGACTAACGCAAACAATGCAGCATTCAACGGGATATAAATGACTGCCGTAGTGCACCCTTCGACGGTGTCTCTGGGGGCTTTTTGTCGCCGTCGACAGGCCAATTGATCGCACGGGAAGCAGGACTCGCTCAGATGCTCGACCCTAAACAGGCATGGCAGGCCACGCTCGGCCAGCTTCAACTTCAGCTCAACCGCGCGACCTTCGACACCTGGTTGAAAGGATCGGAGCTGCTGGCCTATGACGAGGGCCTCTTCACCATCCGCGTACGGCACGCTTACGCGAAAGACTGGCTGGACAGGCACCTCAAACACCTCATCACGCAGACGCTCTCGACCATCTACGGCCAGGCGGCTCAGGTCAATTTCGTGGTCTTCCTGCCCAACCGCAAACACCCCGATCTGCCTGAGACCGGTCCGCTCTTTGCCGAACCCGCCGGAGAGGCCGCCGAACCCGTCCCCGTCGCCGGCGAAGCGCCGGACCCGGCCACTCGCGTTGTGATCAAAACCGGGACGGCAGCGGCTGATCTCGCTCCGGAGCGCCCGACCAGCCCGGCAGTGCCGCGCCCCAAGCGCCGGGTCCGCACCAAGCGCCCCGCCGCAACCGATCCGGCAGCGGCCCCGACCGGGGCGGTTGCTCCGGCTTCCGCGCCGGTGCCGGTGGTGCCGGCGCGCGCCGCCGAGCCGGACTATTCGGAATGGGACCCACGCTTTAACGAGATCCGCCGCAGCCACCCCGGCCCGCTGCCGCCGCTGGAGATGCCCCGGCTCGACCGCCGCTATACGTTCGCGTCCTTCGTGACCGGGCCGGGCAACCAGTTCGCGTGGATGGCGGCGCAGGCCGTCGCCGAGAGCACCGAGCCGAAGTACAACCCGCTGGTGATCTATGGCGATGTCGGGCTGGGCAAGACACACCTGCTGAACGCCATCGGTCAGGCCTGCGCGTCGGCGGGGCGTCAGGTGATCTACCTCACCGCCGAAACCTTTACCAACGAGCTGGTCGCGGCCATCCGCGCCAAGACGATGGACGAGTTCCGCGCCAGGCATCGGGGTGCCGAAGTCCTGTTGATCGACGACTTCCACTTCCTCGCCGGCAAGACCAGCACCGAAGAGGAATTTTTCCACACCTTTAACGCCATCTATGCCAATCACGGGCAGATCGTGGTTGCTTGCAACGCGCAGCCACGCGACATCCCCGGCCTCGACGTGCGGCTGCGGGCGCGGCTTGAGGGCGGGTTGCTGGCCGATCTGCAGGCGCCAGACTACGAAACGCGTCTCAAGATCGTTCAGGCCAAATCCGGCCAGCAAGGCATCGTGCTGCCCGCGGCTGTCGCCGAGGCCATCGCGCGGCACGAAGCGAGCAATGTCCACGAGCTGGAAGGGTTGCTCACCCAGGTTACGGCACGCGCCACGCTCACCAAGCAGCCGCTGACCGAAGCCCTGGTCGCGCAGGCCTTGCAGCGCACCGCCGCGCCACCCAGGCGCCGCAAGACCAACGTCGCCGACGTGCTGAAGGCGACCGCCACCTACCACCAGCTTTCGCTCGACGATCTGCTCAGCAAGCGCCGCACCAAAGAGGTCGTCCGGGCGCGGCAGATCGCGATGTATCTGGCCCGCGAGGAAACCGACGCCTCGCTGCCCCAGATCGGCGAAGCGCTGGGCGGGCGCAACCACAGCACCGTTCTGCACGGCTACCAGAAAATCGCCGGGGAGATCGCGCTCGACGAATCGCTGCGCCAGGAACTCAACCGCATCCGCCAGCAACTCTACCACATGCCGAACTGACCTCGCGTCACATTTCGGATGCCCCAACCCCCATATGTTGCCTCATGCCGCGCCGCACCGATGCTCGTGCGGCGTTGTGTTCCCGGCATCCGGTTCTGGGCGGCGTGGCTCGCGCGTGCCCGCTTGCCTGTGGATAACCCGCCCGCTTTGTCGACAGCGCCGTCGCTGCTCGCCGTTTTAACATGCCACGCCGCCCGCAGCGTCCTACGCCAGATATGGGGGCCGCGCAGACCGCAGCGCCCGCATACAGGGCCGGTCACACCGCGCGCGGCAGGCTCTACCGGCGCGCAGATTCCCCGCCGGCGGATGCTGTGCGCAGCGGCTGTGGACAGCCACCGCGGGCTGTTGACAAGTTGTGTGCAGCGCGAGCGGGTGTCTCCAGCGCGATCCGATATCTGGGGGTGGTAGTGTCGCCCGGCCCGATATAGCGGCGGCCCGGAAAAGCGCGCGCGGGCATCCGATCGTCGGTTGTCAATACTGTGGATAACCGCCGGCGGTTGTCCACAGCTTCTGTCGACAATCGGACACAGGCCGCTTGGCGGGGATAGATGCGGGTAGGGGTAGATGTGGGTGCCGATCCGACGCACCCCGGCCACATATACGGTCCCATATCTGGCGGGTGGTACCCGGCCACACATCCGGCGCGGGCTTTTCGACATGTCCACACGCTCTACTGCTTTGACTATTCTAAAAAAGAGAACCGTAATGAGGAATCTGATCTTGGTGCGCGGTGTCGATAACCGACACGGACGGACGATCAGACGTGCGCAGGCGGGTAGTCGAGCATCAACACTTCCAGCGCCAGCCGGGTGTTGACGTTGCGATCCAGCGCGCTAATCGTCCGCCGGGTCGCGTCCAGGGCGTGGTGTGCGGCTTCGCGTCCGGCGCGGGCGGCCAGGTTTCGGATGACGTCTTCGTGGTCGATGTTCGTGAGCGGCGCGTGGCTGTCGCACGCCGCCAGCAGCACGTCGCGCCAGAATCCCAACCAATAGCCGAGCCAGATCAGCAGGGCGGGCTTGTCATTGGCGAGCCGCTCGACCAGGGCAAACCGCTCGCGGCGCGTGCCGTGCAGCGCCGTGACCAACAGCGCAATTGCCTCGTCGCGGGTGGCGCGCTCGGCGGGGTCTTCGCACGCGGCCAGCGCCCACTCGATGCGCCCGCCGGAGAGCTGAGCCAGCTCGCGGGCCGTCGCGGGATCGACGCCGTGCTCGCGTTCC
>DYEN01000440.1 GCA_020725705.1 Anaerolinea sp. | reverse complement strand
GTCTCCGGCGCCAGACCGATCCGCATGTACTTCGGCTTGCCCTTATTCGTCACCAGCACGATGTTGTCGTCGGGCCGCCCGACCGTCGCCGCCGCCAGACCCTTCGCGTCGCCCGGCAGCTTCATTGTGATGACCCCCTGCCCGGCGCGGCCCTGAGTCGGATAGTCGGCCAGCGGCGTGCTTTTGGCGACCCCCGTATCCGTGCAGACCCACACATTGGCGCGCTGGTCGGCCACCGCTGCGCCCACCACAAAGTCCTTGTTATTCTGCAGCTTGACCGCGCGCATGCCGCCTGCACCCAGACCGGTTGGCCGCACATCGCTGACCGGGAAGCGGATCGCCTGGCCCAGCCGCGTTACAACCACCAGCTCGCTGTCGTCCTCGACATAGCCAACCCAGATTAGCCGGTCGCCCTGCTCCACGTCCATGAACTTGAACGCGTTGGCCGACAGCCCCGGCAGGTCTTCGATCCGCAGCCGCTTGACCTCACCCTGGCGCGTGATGGCTGCCAGATAGCCGGTTTCCAGCTCAGCCGGCAGCGAGATCGCGGCGGTCAACTCGTCCTCGCCGGTCAACGCGCAGAGGGTGTCGTACCGCACCCCCTGCTCCGGATCCTCGGTCTGCTGCAACAACTTGACCGGAACCGTGGCGGTCATCCCTTGTGCAGTAAACAGATAGAGCGTGTGGGTTGTGTTGCTCGCCAGCATGGCCAGCGGCGCATCCTTCGCCTCGGTGGTGACGCGCGGTGCGCTATCCTCGTACGTGCGGCTCAGCAGGCCACCCTGCGTCAGCGTGACCCACGTATCTTCGCGCGGGCCGAGGAAATCACCCGCCTGGATGTCGCCCACCGGCCCCTCAATGATCACCGTGCGGCGCGGGTCGGCGTACTTGGTCCGGATCTCGCGCAGCTCTCGCGCCACCTCGACGCGCATCATATGCGGGCTTTTGAGCAGCGCCTCGAGCATCTTGATCAGTTGCATCTTCTCTTTGTACTCGTCTTCGAGCTTGCGCCGCTCTAGCGCCGCCAGCCGTCGAAGCTGCATCTGCAAGATCGCCTGCGCCTGCGCGTCAGAAAGTTTGAAGCGCTTCATCAGGTTGGCGTGGGCCGAGTCTACCGTGCGCGAGCGCCGGATCAGCTCGATCACCTCGTCGAGATGCTCCAGCGCAACCAGCAGCCCTTCCAGGATATGCGCCCGCTCGCGCGCCCGCGCCAGGTCGAACTCGCTACGGCGCCGGACGACTTCCAGCCGGTGCTCCAGATACACGCGCAACATCTGCTTGAGGCCCAGCATCCGCGGCTCGCCATCGACCAGCGCCAAGTTGATGATGCTGAAGGTGCTTTCGAGCGGCGTCTGCCGGAACAGCTCGGCCAGCACGTCGATCGGCTTGGCAGTGCGGTTGACCTCGATCACGATGCGCAGCCCGTTGCGGTCGCTCTCGTCGCGCAGATCGGCGACGCCCTCAAGCCGGCCCTCGCGTGCCAGCACGGCAATGCGCTCGATCAGGCTGGTCTTGTTGGTCTGGTAGGGGATCTCGCTGACGATGATCCGGCTGCGCCCGCGTCCCAGGTCCTCAATATGCGCCTTGGCACGCACGCGGACCTTGCCCCGGCCGGTCGCGTAGGCGGCACGAAGCTGGTCCTCGCCGCTGCCGTTGTCTTTGGTATAAAGCACGCCACCCGTTGGGAAGTCCGGCCCCTTGATGAACTGCATCAGTTCCGGCACGCCGATCTGGTCGAGCGACTCCCAGTTTTCCAGCATGTAGACCAGCGCGTCACACACCTCGCCAAGATTGTGCGGGGGAATGCTGGTCGACATGCCGACTGCGATCCCCGAGGCACCGTTGACGAGCAGGTTCGGGAACGATGCCGGCAGCACGCTTGGCTCGGTCAGCGACCCATCGAAATTCTCTTCAAAGTCGATGGTGTTTTTGTCGATGTCGTTGAGCAGCTCCAGCCCGATCTCGGTCATGCGCGCTTCGGTGTAGCGCATGGCCGCGGGTGCGTCGCCGTCGATGCTACCGAAGTTGCCCTGCCCGTCGACCAGTTGGCAGCGCATCGAGAAATCCTGCGCCATGCGCACCATCGCCTCGTACACGGCCATGTCGCCGTGAGGATGGTACTTGCCCAGAACCTCGCCGACGATACGGGCGCTTTTCTTGTACGGCGTGCCCGGCCGCAGCCCCATATCGTACATGGCATACAGAATGCGGCGGTGAACGGGCTTCAGCCCATCGCGTGCGTCAGGCAGCGCCCGCGCGACGATCACGCTCATCGCGTAATCGAGGTACGCTTCCTGAAGCTCCTGGTTGATGTCGCGCTCGCGGATGACGCCGGCTACAATCCCCATCGTTTGTGCCTCTGCTTCCTAAGCCAACCTCGCCGGCGGACCGGTTGCCGGCGCTTGTGCTTATACCTTCCCGTGGTCAAGCGTGGTGTAGTGTAGAGAATCCCCTCGTGTCTGTCAATGAACCTGTTTTGAGCGAGCCGGGATTGAGAACATATGTTCCAACCGCATTATAGCGCAGTTCCCGTGCGCGCGCCAGCGTTCCGCGGCGCATTTTCGCCCCACAGCTGCGGCGGCCACGCGCCAGGCTGTGCTGAGCGGGGCAGCCTGTATGCTATAATGCAGAGCGTCAGCCG
>DYEN01000439.1 GCA_020725705.1 Anaerolinea sp. | reverse complement strand
GCGGGGCGTACCTCGATGACGCGATGAGCGTGATCGTGGCGCGCGCGCTGCCCGACGCCCGCGACGGGCTGAAACCCGTCCACCGTCGCATTCTGTACGCGATGCACGACATGGGCATGCGGTCGAACGCCCCGTACAAGAAATCCGCGCGCATCGTCGGCGAGGTGCTGGGCAAGTATCACCCGCACGGTGACAGCGCCGTCTACGACGCGATGGCGCGCATGGCGCAGGATTTCTCGCTGCGCTATCCGCTGATCGACGGGCAGGGCAACTTCGGCAGCATCGACGGGGACAGCCCGGCGGCCATGCGCTATACCGAGGCGCGGCTGGCGCGCATCGCCGAGGAAATGCTCGAAGACATCGACATGAACACGGTCGACTTCGTCAGCAACTTCGACGACAGTCTGAAAGAGCCGGAGGTCCTGCCCGCCAAGCTGCCGAACCTGCTGCTCAACGGCACGAGCGGGATCGCGGTAGGCATGGCGACCAACATCCCGCCGCACAACCTGCGCGAGATCGCCGCCGCGATCAGCTACATGATCGAGCGCATGATCGCCTTCGAGGGCGACCCGGACGACGCGGTCGCCGAGATCACCGTTGACGAGCTGATGCAGTATGTGAAGGGGCCGGATTTTCCGACGGGGGCGCTGATCGTCGGCGGGGCGGAGCTGAAGGAAGCCTACGCGACCGGCAAGGGGCGCATCGTGATGCGCGCCCGCACCGAGATCGAGGAACTGCCGGACGACCGCTTCCGCATTATCGTGACTGAGATCCCCTACCAGCTTAACAAGTCGCTGATCCTGGAGCGCATCGCCGAGCTGGTGCGCGATGGCCGGCTGGACATGATCGCGGACCTGCGTGACGCCTCGGACCGGCGCGGGCTGGCGATCATGATCGACCTCAAGCGCGGGGCGCAGCCGCGTACCGTGCTCAACCGGCTGTTCAAGTACACGCACCTGCAAAGCACGTTCGGCGTGCAGATGCTGGCGTTGGTCGATGGCGAGCCGCGTCTGCTCAGCCTGCGGCGCGCGCTGCATATCTATATCGAGCACCGGCGGGTGGTGATCCGTCGCCGCAGCGAGTACGAGCTGGCGCGTGCACGGGCGCGCGCCCATATCCTGGAAGGGCTGCTGCGCGCTCTGGCCCAGATCGACGACGTGATCTGGGCCATCCGCCACGCGGACGACACCGACGGCGCCCGCGCCGTGCTGATGGAGCGTTTCGGGCTGACGGAGCCGCAGGCCAACGCGATCCTCGACATGCAACTCCGGCGGCTGGCCGCGCTGGAGCAGCAGAAGATCGAGGACGAATATCGCCAGATTCGCCAGCATATCGCCTATCTGGAGGACCTGCTCGCCTCGCCGCGCAAGATCCTGGCGCTGATCCGCGACGATCTAAACGCGCTGGCGGAGAAGTACGGCGACGAGCGCCGCACCGAGCTGGCGCTCGATCAGGCGACGGAGTTCAACGAGAGCGACCTGATCCGCGAAGAAGAGGTGCTGATCAGCCTGACCGAGCGCGGCTACATCAAGCGTGTGCCGGCGGAAGCGTACCGCTCGCAGCGGCGCGGCGGCAAGGGCGTGACCGGCATGACGACGCGCGAGGAAGACACGGTCGAGATGATCCACGCCGCGAACTCGCTCGATCACGTGCTGTTCTTCACCGATCAGGGCAAGGTTTATGCCGAGCGCGCGTACATGATTCCGGAAGCCTCGCGCGGGGGGAAGGGCACGCTGATCAACGCCTTTCTGTCGCTTCAGCCTGAGGAATATGTCACGGCCATCGCCAGCGTGCCGACCTTCGAGGATGTCGAGGGCTATTTCGTGCTGTGCACGCGCAAGGGGCGCATCAAGCGCGTGCCGGTCAGCGCGTTTGCGTCGGTGCGCAGCAACGGCCTGATCGCGATGGCGCTGGAGCGGGATGATTATCTGCGCTGGGTGAAGCATTCCAGCGGCGACCAGGACCTGATCCTGGTGACGCGCAAAGGGCAGGCCATCCGCTTCAACGAAAACGACGTGCGCGTGATGGGGCGCCCGGCTGCCGGTGTGAACGCGATCCGCCTGCGGGGCGACGACGAGCTAACCGGCATGGACGTTATCGACGATCCGCACGACACGCTGCTGGTGATCACCGAGAACGGCTATGGCAAGCGCACCCCGCTGACCGAATACGGCGTGCAGCGGCGCTTTGGGCTGGGCATCCGCACGCTGTCTAAAGACATGCACAAGACGGGGCCGATCATCGGGGCGAGCGTGGTCAAGCCGGACGACAGCCTGACGCTGATCACAGCGGGCGGGATCGTCCTGCGCACCGACGTCAGAAGCATCAGCATTTATGGCCGCGCGACGAGCGGCGTGAAGATGATCGACCTGGCCGACAACGATGTGCTGGTATCGATCGCGGTGTTGTCGGGCGGCGCGAACGGGAGTGACGGGCTGCGGCGCGCCGAAACGGGCGACGACGGGCACTATACCGGCGCGTTTGCGAGCGAGGGGACCTACGCCGAAGCGGAAGAGTATGACGACGCCGAACTCGACGGATTGGACCAGGACGGGTTCTATGACGACGAGGCGCTGGACGATCTCTACGACGGCAGCGCATAGCGCCGCGCGCATCGGGGCGTGATCGGAACGGGCGGGGTCAGGGGCCGCCCGTTTGTCTTTTCAAACCGGCCCGATCCACACTGGATCGCGGGCGACGGGTGGCATACACTTGAGCCATGCTGACCTATCCGATTGCGCTGCACGAAGGGCCGGGGCCGCTGCTGGCATTTGTGCCGGAGCCGGACCCCGACACGCTGGCCGAGACGATGATCGCGCTGGCCAACGCGGACGGCGGATCGATCGTGCTGGGGCTGACCGGTGACGGGGAGCCGACCGGCGCGTTCGACCGGGTGGACCTGGACGCGACCGTCGCGGCGGCGTGCGCGCGCTGTCGCCCGGCGCTGGCTCCGGAGCGCCGCGCCTGGGCCGACCGGGCGCTAGGGACGCTGCCGGTGCTGCGGGTGCCGCGCGGCACGCGGGTTCATGCCCTGCTCGATGGGCGGGTGCTGGCGCGGGCAGGGAGCAGCAACCGCACTCTGAACGGTGAGGCGATCCGGCGGCTGATCGCGGCGCGCGCGCAGGGCGATTTTGAGGCGGAGCCGGTGCCCGGCGCCGGGCCGGACGCGCTCGATCCGGAGATGGTCGAGGCGTTTGTCGCGGCGTGGAGCACGGCCGAGGGCGACCCCTGGGAAGGCAGCTACGCGGAGCTACTGATTGAGCTGGGCGCTCTGACGCCGGACCGCCGCCCGACGGTGGCCGGGGTTCTGCTGTTCGGGCGCGATCCGTTGCGCTGGCTGCCCTGGAGCGGGGCGCGTTTCGTGCGCTATGTTGGGGTGGGCGGGGACACGGCGCAGCGCACCGCCGAGGAACGCGTCGGCGGGCCGCTGGTGCAGGTTATCGACCGGCTGGCGGCGGTGGTGCGCGAGCAGCTTGGCGCCGGGGCCGATGCCTATCCGGCGCGTGCCGTGCGCGAGGCGCTGATCAACGCGCTGATCCATCGCGACTACCGGCTGCGCGGGGAGCCGGTCGAGGTGCGGCTGTTTGCGGACCGGCTGGAAGTCCATAGCCCAAGCGGCCTGCCGGGCTTTCTGGTGGTCGAGGACCTGCTGAGCGCGCGCTACAGCCGTAACCCGCGGCTGGCCTGGGCACTGCACCAGTGGGGTTATGTGCCGGACCCCGGGCGGGGCATCCGGCGCATGTGCGAGGAGATGGCCGGGCAGGGGCGGCGCCCGCCGGAGTTTGAGGCGGCTCCGTACCGGCTGACGGTGCGCCTGTACCGCTCGCCGGCGGAGACGGCCCGGTGCGCGAACGGGGATGCGCTCAGCCAGCGGCAGCGCCAGGCCCTGGCCTATGTGCAGGCGCAGGGAAGCATCACCTTTCGCGAGTTCCGCATGCTGGCGCAGGGCGTGCAGCCGGAGTTGCTCCAGCGGGACCTCGACGCGCTGGTGGCGGCGGGGCTGCTGCGGCGCATCGGGCAGCGCGTGGGGGCTTATTACATTTTGCCGTAGCGACGGGGCGAGTGGTGACGCGCTGCCCCCGTCAGGCTTCACCGCGACGATCCATCCAGCAGAGCGCGCAGGCGTGGCAGCGCGGCCAGGGCGGCGCGCTCGCGGTGGGTGACGTAGGCGGCTTTCTCCGCGGCGGGCAGCAGATGCACCTCGCCCAACAGCCGCGACCATTGCGGGACGTAAAAGAGCGATTCGAACGGGAAGCCGGGGATGCGCAGCGGCGCGGCTTCGAGCAGGATCACACCGCGCAGTGTGCCCTCGAACAGCTCC
This sequence comes from Anaerolinea sp., assembly GCA_020725705.1. Classification (GTDB taxonomy): domain Bacteria; phylum Chloroflexota; class Anaerolineae; order Aggregatilineales; family Aggregatilineaceae; genus DYGX01. Next base: position 6,623 of record DYEN01000439.1, on the reverse strand, counting down.
ACGCTGCCCGCCGGCGTGGCCAGCGCGATCACCGTGCGGAACTGTGCCCCGCGCTGCTCCAGCGGGACCGACGCCAGCCGCCGGAGCGTGTAGTCGATGATTTCCCGGTCGGTCATGCGGCGCCCGATCCAGCGGCGGACGTGGATGCCCGGCTCGCCGCCGAGCGCGTCGATCTCGATCCCGGTGTCGTCGGCCATGACCACGGCGGCGTCCGGGTGCGCGCGCAGGCGGTCGAAGTAGGCGCGGGCTTTGAGTGTGGCGTTCTCTTCAAGCGTGGTGCCGGTTTCGGGCACGTCGAGCGCCAGGCCGATCTCGTCCGGCGCGACGAGGTTGATCCCGTGCGCGGCCAGGACTTTGCGCACCTCGAAGACTTTGCCGGGGTTGGTGGTGGCGTAGAGCAGGTGTGGCATGTGTGACATCCAATCCGGTCGCTGAGCGCGATATGACGGGCGAAGCGTGATGATCCGGCAATTGTCCGCGTGCGGGCAGGGGCTGTCAACTGCCCCTGTGGGCAGATAGGCGGGACGGGCTATAGCCGCAGGCGCGGGGGTACGCTATGATCAAACCACGCCCCGATGGGGCGGGCGAGGCAGCGAGGGGCCGCCTGTGGATCAAGCGACAATCTCCGTGCTGGCAGGGCTGGCGAGCGGCTATGTGGCGCTGGTGGCGATTCTGCTGGGGCGCAACACCCGGCGCTTTACCATCGGCTCGCGGCGCTGGATCGGGCTGACGCTGGGCGCGGCGCTGCTGCAAACGCTGGTGTGGCTTCTGCCCGCCGACGCGCACGCCGCCGGGCCGCTCGCGCCGCTGTTCGTGGGGGAACTGACCCGCCCGGCGCTAGGCGTGCTGCTGGCGAATCTGGTGCTCGTGTTCTTCGGCGTGCAGACGCTGCGCTATCTGCGGGTGCGGTTCACGCGGCTGTGGCTGGCGGCGGTCCTGGTCTGGTGGCTGGTGCCTGCCGTGGCGGCGACCCAACCGGGATTCCGGCTGGGCGAGGCGGGCTGGCCGGGGACGATCGGCCAAGCGGGCGGGTGGCCGGGTCTGTGGGTGGTCGCAGGCTGGATGGTGCTGGGCGCCATGCTGCCGCTGATCGCTTTCGCCGTGTTCTACCGCGCCGATCTGCCGGAAGTCGCCAACCGGGCGCTGTTCTGGGCGTTCCTGATCCCGGCCGTGGTGCTGGGCGCCATAGTCAGCGCCATGTTCAGCGCGGGGGATGCGATGGAGATGGCGCTGGCGGGGCTGGTGATGCAGTTCGGCGGGCTGATGGGCGCGACGTACAGCGTGTGGGCGTATCGCGTTGTCGATCTGCGCCGGCTGCTGCGCGACGCGCTGGCGGTGGGCTGGCTGGCCGCGATCAGCACGGGGGTGATGCTCGGCGCGCTGCTGGTGGCAGACGAGCTGGTGACGGCGGGCGGTGCCCGGCGGCGGCTGGCGCTGGGTGGGGTTGCGCTGGGCGCAGCGTTGATTCACGTGCCGCTCTACGCACTGGCGAGGCGCCTGGCGCGGCGGCTGAGCGGGCGCGTGGAACCGGAGACCGCGCAGGTGCTGCGCCGGTTCAGCGAGCGAATCACGGCGGCGGTAGAACTGGAGACGCTGGTCGAGATCACGCAGCGCACGCTGAACCGGGTGCTGGGCGTGCGGCGGGGCGGTCTGCTGCTGGCGAGTTATGATCCCGACGGCGCGTTGCATCTGGAGCCGGCGCCGGGTCAGGTGGAGCATCTCACCGGTCTGCGCGGGCGCCTGGCAAACGACAGCCCGGTGCTCGACCGGCTGGCGCGGCAGCACGCGCCGTTGTTGCAGTACGACCTCAATTTCGGGCGCGACTATCGTCTGGTGGATGCCGACGAGCGCGCCTTCTTCCAGCAGCTGCGCATGAGCGCCTACGCACCGGTGAGCGTGCAGGGGCGGCTGATCGGCGTGTTATGTGCGGGGGCGAAGCTCTCGGATGACCCCTTTACCGCGCGCGATCTGGAGCTGCTGATGGCGCTCGCCAACCAGGTTGGGGTGGCGCTGCGCAACGCGCGGCTGGTGGCGGACCTGCGCCGCCGCGAAGCGGAGCAGGCCGAACTGAACCGGCAGCTTTCGGCCACCAAAGAGCAGCTTGAGCGCCTGGACAGCGTCAAGACCGATTTCGTGACCATCGCCAGCCACGAGCTGCGCACTCCCCTCACGCAGATCCGCGGCTACAGCGACATCATGGAAGCGATGAACGAGGAAGGGCTGCTCGACCACGATCAGATCGCCAGCATGACCGGCAACCTGCGCAAGGCTGCCGACCGCCTGGAAAGCCTGATCGAGGCGATGCTGGACGTCAGCCAGCTCGACGTGGACGCGATGGACCTGCACTTCGCGACGCTGAGTATCGACAGCGTGATGCGCGGGGCGATCGAGCCGCTGATGGAGAGCATCAAGAGCCGGAAGCTGATGGTCTCGGCGCGCGGGTTGCGCGCGTTGCCGCCGATCCAGGGCGATATGCAGCGGCTGGCGCAGGCATTTCGCAATGTCGTGCTAAACGCGATCAAATACACGCCGGACGGCGGGCGGATCGATATCACCGGGCGGCTGCAAGACGACGAGATCTTGATTGCGGTCCGGGACAGCGGGATCGGCATCGACCCGAAGAACCACGAGTTGATTTTCGAGAAATTCTTCCGCACGCACGACCCCGGCCTGCACTCTACCGGCACGACCAAGTTCCTGGGGGCGGGTCCGGGGCTGGGGCTGACGATCGCGCGCGGGGTGATCGAGGGGCACGGGGGGCGGATCTGGGTGGAGAGCGAGCGCGAAGACCGCCAGGCACTGCCGGGTAGCACGTTCTGGATCGCACTGCCGCTCAGCCCACCGGCAGGGGCCAGACGGGTAGTGGCGATCGAGCGTGAGCGGCAGGCGGTCGAGCAGCGGCGGCGCACCCGCACGTCGGACGCGGTGCGCGTGCCGGATTTGCCGGACACGGCGGCGCGTGCCGGGCGCTGAGCCGATCGCAGAGCGAGGGACGAGTGAGCGAGGATAGAGACATGGATCGCAGGCAGTTGGGCCGGACCGGGCACAACAGCTCGGTCGTCATCTTCGGGACGGCGGCGTTCTGGGAGATCGAGCCGGCGGCGGCGCACGCGGCGCTCGATCTGGCGATGGCGCGCGGGGTCAACCATATCGACGTGGCGCCGCAGTACGGCAAGGCTCAGGAAGTGTTGGGGCCGTGGCTGGCGCCGCGCCGGGACCGCTTCTTCCTGGGCTGCAAGACGCTGGAACGCGAGCGCGACGCAGCCTGGGCCGACCTGCAGAACTCGCTGCGCGTGCTGCAAACCGAGTATGTCGATCTCTACCAGTTTCACGCCATCTGCACGCCGGAGCAGCTCGATCAGGTCTTCGCGCCGGGGGGCGCATTCGAGGCGTTCCGGCAGGCACGCGACGCAGGGCTGACGCGCTACCTGGGCATCACCAGCCACGGGATGGACGCGCCGCGCGTCCAACTGGCGGCGCTGGAACGGTACGAGTTCGACACGGTGATGTTCCCGCTCAATCCGCGCCTGTACGCCGACCCGGCTTACCGGCAATCCGCCGAGGCACTGCTGGCGGTCTGCCGCGAGCGCGAGGTGGGTGTGCAGATCATCAAGTCGATCGCGCGGGGGCCGTGGGACGAGCGGGACAAGACCTACAATTCCTGGTACGAGCCGGATGCCTCGCCGGACGAGATCGCCAGAGGGGTGCAGTTTGCGCTGTCGCAGCCGGGCGTGACGGCCATCGTCAGCGCGGCGGACGTCCGCCTGCTGCCGTCGATCTACGACGCGGCGGATCGCTTCGCACCGCTGGACGCGGCGGAGCAAGAGGCGCTGATCGCGGAGCGGGCCGGGCGTACGCCGATCTTCGACGGGCCGTGGCCGCGCTCGAAATAGGGGCGGGCGTGTGATCCGCTGGGTGATCTTCGACTGGGGAGACACGATCATGCGGGACCGGCCGGAGTTCCGCGGGCCGATGGCGGCGTGGCCGCAGGTCGAGGCCATGCCGGGCGCGGACGCGATGCTGGCCGCGCTGCGGGGCCGCTACCGGCTGGCCCTGGCGACCAACGCCGCCGAATCCGGCGCGGAGCTGGTCCGTGCGGCGCTGGCGCGGGTGGGGCTGGACGGGGCGTTCGAGGTGATCGTCAGCGCGCGAGAGCTGGGCGCCAGCAAGCCCGATCCGGCCTTTTTCGCGACGGTGCTGGCGGCATGCGGTTGCGCGGCGGGCGAGGCGGTGATGGTGGGCGACAGCTTGGCGCGGGATGTGCTGCCGGCCAGGGCGGCCGGGATGCGTGGGGTGTGGTATTGCTCCGGCGCCGATCCGCTCGCGGGGGCGGATGCAGCGGATGCGATCGTGCGCGATCTGCGCGAGCTGCCCGGCGTGCTGGACGACCTCGCCGCGCGCTGGTGACGGGCGCATCCGGCGGGCGCGAAGAAACAGACGCGCCGTCGGAGTGACCCGGCGGCGCGTGGCTCAGGCGTGCGTGTCACCGGCTGCGGCAGGGCGCCAGTAGGCCCCACCGCCGCCTTCGCGCCTCAGCAGATGGTATTCGATCAGGTTGCGGCGCAGCGAGGCGTAGTCGTCGTGGTAGCGCCGCAGGATGTCGTTGACCTCTTGCTCGGTGTAGCGCCGTTCTTCCTCGAACTGGCCGGCCAGCCAGCGCAAGATGACCAGCAGCTTTTTCTGCTTGGACGGGATCTGTTTGAGCCGCCCGTTCTCGACGTAGTCGGCCACGATCTTGCGTTCGGTATCGTCCATCTTCAGTTCCTTAAGCCACAAATCGGCTTCGTGCACGCGCAATAGCTCGCGGTTGAGCGCCTCGAGGCGCCGACGATCCAGCCGGTAGAAGCGGGTGTTAGCGTCGGCACGCACCGAGACCAGGCCCAGCTCGCGCAGGCGGGCCAGATGATGCGAGACGGTTGGCTCTTGCAGCGCGAGCAGCTCGGCCAGCTCTCCGACGCTGCGCTCGCCCGTGCTGAGCAAACCGATGATTTTCAGCCGGCTTTCGTCGGCCATGACTTTGAAGAACTGCACCAGCAGGCGGAGTTGTTCCTCGGACATAGGCATCGTTTCCTGTTTCGATGAACATCTAATTAGAAGTATATCGAAATAGAGTATGCTGTCAAGGGCCGACATGGCGCAAGGGGGCAGAGGCAGCGGAGAACGGCTCAGGAAGTGGTGGCGGTGAGGGTGTCGCCATGCCAGCGCAGGGCGCAGTAGGCGAACGTGTCTGCTGCGGGGCCGAGCAGAGCGCGCGCGACGGCGCGCAACGCCGCCGGGTCTGCGCTGGTGCAGGCGGTCACCGCGCCGGGTTCGGGACCCGCGCGGCGCAAACCGCGCGCGTCGAGCACGCGCCCGACCTGGCGCGCCACCGCCGGGCTGGGATCGACGATCGTCACGCCCGGTCCGACGACGTCTTGAATGGCGTCTTTGAGGAAGGGGAAGTGCGTGCAGCCCAGCACAAGCTGGTCGATCCCGGCGTCCAGCAGGGGCTGCAAGCGGCGGCGGATAATCTCGCGGGCGCGCGGGGTGTGGGTCTCGCCTGCCTCGGCCAGCAGCACGAATTCCGGACAGACTTGCTTTTCCACGCGGACATCCTGGGCGAAGCGCCCGACCACGCTGGCGTACAGCTCGCCCTGGAAGGTGGTTTCGGTGGCGATGACGCCGATCACGCCGTTGTGAGTGTTGGACGCGGCGGGCTTGACGGCCGGCTCCATGCCGACGAACGGGACTTCGGGGAACTGCGCGCGCAGGGGGTAGAGGGCGGCGGCGCTGGCCGTGTTGCAGGCGACGACGATCAGCTTGGCGCCCTGCGCGATCAGATAGCGCGCGATGCCGACGGTGAAGGCGCGCACTTCCTCAATGGTGCGCGGGCCGTAGGGGACGTGGGCCTGATCGGCGACGTAGAGCAGAGGCTCGGCGGGCAGTTGGGCGCGGATCTCGCGCAGGATGGACAGGCCGCCCACGCCTGAATCCAGCACGCCAACAGGCTGCCCGGTGGATGTCGACTCGGAGTGCAGCGCCATCGCTCAGTCCCGCCGGATGGGATAGCCTTTTTCGCGCAGAAGCTGCGCGATTGGGCTGGCGAGCAGCCAGCGTCGCTGGCGGCCCAGCCCGCCGGCACCCTGCGCCGGGATCCAGCACAGGACCTGCACCACGTCGATCCCGGCGGCTTCCAGCCAGAAGTACTCGTCGGTCATCACCAGACGGCGGATCGCGTACCAGGGCGCGGACTGCACTTCGTCGCGGTAGGACCGCAGGCGCTCGCTGAGCGGCTGGACGATGATCCGCTGCGGGGTGAAGCCAATGTAGAAATGGCCCTGGGAGCCGCGCCAGACGCGCACACCCTGAATGATCAGATAGAGCCAGCAGACGCTGCCTGCGGCGTTGACGATCCACAGGTTGAACAGGCTGCCGAAGATGCCGCCCAGGACCGACAGCACCAGGCCGAGCACAATCAGGCGGCGCCAGGTGCGCCAGTCGCTCGTGCCGCGCATGTAGAGGGCGCCGACGAGCGGCTCGTCCGAGTTGAGCAGCGGGGCGAGCTGCTCGAAGGCGATGGCCTGGCGCGGCGGCTGCTCCGCCGAATCGGGCCGCGCGCCGACCGGCAGCGGCGGGGGCGCGGG